>JAMDCE010000080.1 GCA_023489135.1 Chloroflexota bacterium | reverse complement strand
TGGTCAACAACCGATGGAGGCCATTGCAGCTCATCTTCGCCGGCAAGGCGCATCCGGCCGACGACCCCGCGAAGAAAATCCTTCAGCACGTGTACAACGCCGCCCACGACCCCGATTTTGGAGGTGGGGTGACCAAGTCAAACCTAAGCCGCACACCGCGTGGCGCGCCACAACGGGGAAACCGACTGCCAAGCGGCTATCTCGACGTGTGCATCGGCATAATCACGTGGGTGTATCCCTCGGTCCCCACCGGCCTGATGATCCCCGGGCTCGAAGGACTCGAGACTTCGAGCCCGACCTGGGCGCAGGTGAGCACCGAGAGGACGTCGGAAAGATACTTGGCATTGAAGGCTATGTGGGCTGCATCTCCCTCGACGATCGCGTCCATACCCCCGACGGTGTCGCCAACTTCGGCGGCGGTAGCCGCCACGATCATCTTGCCGGGACTCAGCTCATCCCCGGGCGTGGCCTGCAGTTTTACGATGTTGGCCGAATCGCGGGCGAAGAACGAGGCTATGCGAGTCGCCTTCAGGAATTCGGCGGTGCCCATCAGGACGCGAGTGTTATAACGCTGCGGAATGATCTGATGATAGTTCGGAAAACTTCCTTCGATCAGACGCGATACGAGATCGACCGAGCTGGTGTGGAACAGGACCTGGCTCTTGTTGGGCGTCACGGTGATCTCCACCGGATCCTCTTCGTCGTGCAGAATGCGAGCAAGCTCCTGCAGGGATCGCGCGGGCACGATGATGTCGAATCGCCGGGCCACGGGCTTTGCCAACGAAAGTTTGCGCACGGCGAGGCGGAAGCCGTCGGCCGCAGCCAGGGTCAGGCTATCTTCGTTGAAGCTGCAGAGCACCCCGGCGAGCACCGGCCTGGTGTCGTCGGTCGCGGCTGCGAAAGCTACCTGTCCGATGGCCTCCTGGAGACTCTCCGGCTCGACCTCGCTGGTCGCATCGTCGCTAACGCTCGGAATCGGTGGGAACTCCTCGGCATCCAGCCCCTTGAGATTGGCCTCGAAGCGGGCGCACTTGAGGTTGACCGACTTGGTCCGCTCGTTGAGAACGATATCGATCTTGTCGTTGGGCAAGGAGTTGACGAACTCGCTGAGCAGCTTGGCAGGAATGGTGATGGAGCCTTCCTCCTCGATCTTGGCTCCTATCCAGCAGGTGATGCCTATCTCGAGGTTGGTCGCCGCCAGTTTCAGGCGCGACTCCTCCGTGGCGACCAGCACGTTGCTGATAGCCGGCAGGGTGCTCTTGGTCGCCACGGCCCTGCCGACGACGGATAGTCCCTTGGCCAAGTTGTCTTGCAAGCAGGAAACTCTCACTTCCGGCCCTCCTACCCAGCTACTTCTAAGGCAGCAACAAGTATACAATATGGCTGCCCTCGGTTCAAGAGAATCTTGAAGGAGGATAGGAATCGCGGGTGCGAACTCTGCTGCGCTGCGGGCAGTCTTCGTGTATAATAACCGCTAGAAAATGAGTGCCCCATCCCGGGCGGACGGCACCGATGCCAAGGTACCATTGTCAAGGTACCATTGTTAACGAGGTGCCCTGATCATTCATCAATCATCGAGGAAGGCGTTCCGATGCGATTGCCAAAGACGGTAACTATTCTGGCTATAGCAGTTTTCGCTCTCATAGTGGGATACAGCTTCACCGTTCAGGACCTCGACAAATTGGGCTCGAATCCGGCGGGCAAGACCGCGCCCAACTTCAAGATCGCAACCTTCGACGGTGGAGAGGTTAGCCGTGAGGCCCTGCTTGGCAAGCCGGTGGTGGTGAATTTCTGGGCCTCGTGGTGTCCACCGTGTCGTGAGGAGGCTCCCACCCTGGAGAAGATCTGGAGGCAATATCGAGACAAAGGCGTCGTCTTTGTCGGCGTTGCCTGGCGAGACAACGACCAGGATTCGCTGGCCTTCATCAAGGAATTCGGGGTAACCTATCCGAACGGACCTGACGTCGGCGGGAAGATAGGTTCGGCTTACGGGATCACCGGCGTTCCCGAGAGTTTCTTCATTACACGAGAGGGCAAGGTGACACGTAAGTTCTTGGGCGCCATCAGCGAGCGCCAGCTGACCTCGTTTATCGAAGAGATTCTCCGCTGATAACTCGTCTACTTGATTGTTCCCTTTTCTCGGCGGTATAATGTAGCTAAATAATCCGGCGACAAGAATGGCGGCGGACTATTTAGGCGGCCAGAACATGCGAGCGTGGAGGATTGTGGACCTGGATCCTGCAGAATTGGCCCGCAAAGTGGTCGATATAGCGGCCGACAAAAAGGCTTCGGATATCGTTCTCTTGGATCTTAGGGGCCTGACGTTCATAGCCGATTACTTTGTTATTTGCAGCGGCACGAGCGATCGACAGATTCAGGCTATAACCGACGATATAGAGCAAAGACTGAAACACGAAGACAACGAATCCCCGCTGCACGTCGAAGGGACGAGCGATTCCGGCTGGGTGCTCATAGACTATGGCGGTGTCATCGTCCACGTTTTCTCCCCGGAAGAGCGCGATTACTATAGGGTCGAGAGGATCTGGAGCGACGCCCCTGTCGTTCTTCGGATGTTGTAAGACGCGCTAACTCGGGACTACCTGCCTAAAATACCCTTGTTTCCAAGCCCGCTGCGTGGTATACTCGCTGCCAAGCTTTTTCGATAGCGGTGTTGGGTTGAGGTGGGCGTCGGTCGGGAGTCTGGCAAGCAAAGCGAAGATGCTCCCAACAGGGTGGGTAAGCACGAATTACTTCAGCCTTGGCCTTCTTGGTCTGGTGCTGATTTCCTTGATGCTCTTTTCGTCCGCTCTAGCCGGCACGCGGATGCCGGGTTCGGCCGGTCCCTCCGGCGATGTGCCCGACTCCGTCGGCGAGAAATCCCCCGAATCGAATCAGTCCTCCATGGAAAATCCTTGGGGCGTTGCGCAAGCACCTCTTCCCGATGCACCGGAAAGCTTCGCCAGCGTGGAACGCCGGCCCACTTTCATCCCGACGACGACTCGCGCTTCCGTACTCCCTCGCTCAGGCAGAGGCCTGAAGGTTCCGATCTTCATGTATCACTATATCCGCGTAAACCCGAATCCTTCAGATGCTATCGGCAAAGGGTTGTCGGTGGCGCCGGCTGATTTCGAGCGGCAGATGCGCTACCTGGTGGACAACGGCTATCAGAGCATCGGCCTCGATCAGCTGGCAAGCGCATTGGTAAACAATACCGGTCTGCCCGCGAAATCCTTCGTGCTAACTTTCGACGATGGCTATTGGGATCTCTACCAGAACGCCTATCCGGTCCTGCAACGCTACAATCTCAAGGCCACGTCTTTCGTCATAGCGGATCTGGTGGGAGCCCGAGGTTACCTCACGTGGGATGCCATTCGAGAGATGGCGGCCAGTGGATCGGTTACCTATGGATCGCACACGCTCAACCATCCGGACCTCACTCAGATACCGCTTGCCGAGGTAGAGCGTCAGATCAAACAGAGCAAACGGATTCTGGAAGACCGCCTGGGAAATCAGGTGACGCTGCTGTCCTACCCCTCGGGCCAGTACAACTCGTCCGTTATGGGGCGGGCGCAGGACGCCGGCTATGTGGCCGCGGTCTCGACCCGCTTTGGCAGCGTAAATGCCCGGGAAGACCTTTTCCGATTGCGGCGCGTTCGCGTCGATGGGCGAGATGGTCTGGTCGGGTTCATCGCGAATCTGCGCAACAGTGAGTTTGTAATGAGTGGCGACCCCGTGCCGGCCGGGTCGAAGGCGACGCCGTCTCCCGTTCGGACTCCGATTCTTACCCCCATCCCGAAGCCGCAGAAGGAACCCACCAGGGTCGCCACTCCTGCCAGGTCGGCTACCCCTAACCCCAATGCTACGGTTCCCAACCTGGTCGGACTATCCGAGGCCGATGCCCGTGGTCGCCTTCGAGATGCGGGCCTGGACACGGGCTATGTCAACTACCAGTCGGTCGAGGATGTCGCGGCTTCCAGCAGGCAATTCTTCCTATCGATTCCGGTTGGCAAGGTCGTCAGCCACCAGCCCGGGGCCGGCACCTCTTTGAAGCGGGGCGACAGGGTAAACCTGGCCGTTAGAAAGAACTAGAAAAGGGGATTCTACTCAGGGAGTTGGCTGCGCTGTTTTCCAGGCTTGGGAACCAGCGCAGCCAACCGGGCTTAGCAAACGGAGTCTAGTGCGGTTTTCGATTAGCTTGGGCAACCGGTAGCGCGGGGGCTTACCCCGCCTTCTCTTCCTTGGCTGAGGCGGGCTCCACGTGGATGGTCACGTCGGTGTTCGGGAGCTGGCTGACGATTTCCTCTTCGAGGTGGTCGCACAGCGAGTGGGCCTGATTCACACTCACCTCGTCGTCGACGACCAGGTGCAGGTCCACGAGGCGCTGCGACCCCGCTTTCCTGCTTCTGAGCCCGTGGAAGCCGATGAAGGAGGTCTGGTGATCCGAGAGCACCGAGCGGATCTGTTGCTCTTCGTGCTCCGGGAGCTTGGAGTCCAGCAAGCCGGGCGAGGATTTTCGGGTCAGGTCCCAGGCAACCCTGGCAATCACGATCGCCACGCCGATGGCAAAGATGGGGTCGAGCATGGCCCAGCCGGTGATCTGAACCAGGACGAGTCCGCCCAGCACTCCGGCCGAGGTAATCACGTCGGTGTGCAAGTGGCAGGCATCAGCCTCCAGTGCGACGGAGTCGGTCTCTCTTGCCACGCGTCCCAGATACCTGGAAACAAACAGATTCACGACGCTGGAGGCCAACATCACCGCTATCCCCAGTCCCACGAACTCGATCTCAATCCCGAACACGATCTTGCGGCCCGCCTCGTAGACGATCGTGAAGGCCGCGACGAGGATGAGCGCCGCCTCTACGGACCCGGAGACGTTCTCTACCTTTCCGTGTCCGTATGGGTGGTCTTCGTCGGGAGGCCGGTCGCTTATCCGTACCGAGAAAAAGGCGATGACGGCCGCCACGAGGTCTATGCCAGAGTGGATGGCCTCGGAGACGACGCTGACCGAGCCAATGGAAATGCCGACCACGAGCTTAAGGATTATCAGTATTGAGTTGGAAGCAATGGAGAGCGCCGCGGCCCTACTCTTGGTTCCCCTCTTGACCACGTTTTGCCTACCTATGTTGTAGTGTTGAGACCATGGCATGGAAATCGTAGCTTTTTCATCCTCGTTCCCTCGGTAACTTAAAAGGAGTTCCGGCAGACATCCCCGAACCCCTGGCCCCCATGGGCCTACAGGGTAGCAAAAAGCCCGAGGACCATCCCCAGGGGCAAATCCATCAAATGCCGTGCCAGGTACTATTAGCACCCTTCTGGCAGCACTCTAAGAATTCTGCCGATCGGTATGTAGTCCCACGGGCTTAGATTACCCGCTGCCCAGATAGGCCCGGCCCCACCGCTCTACATCCCGTTCACCCGCTTAAAACGATAAAGCGTGTCACCGAAATGCGATGGCGATCGCCTGCTCATCCTGTGCAATCTTATAGCTTGATTATATCGCGACCACGAGAGTTACGTCAATGACTAAAAAGCACTATATCTGCCCCACCCCTAGAGCGGTTTTCGATTAGCTTGGGCAACCGGTAGCGCGGGGGCTTGTCCCCCGCCCGCACCCCTCCGGGGCGGGACAAGCCCCGCGCTACACCTGGATACTGCCGCCGTGGTGCTGTTCGGTCCACGTTTAAATCGTTACGGAAACCGCTGTAGACGTGTGAGTCAGATTGGACCGTCACTACTGCCCAGAAGGCCCGCGAAGCTTCCTCTCCCTCACAAAAAGGGAGAGGAAGCTTGCTCTCGCCGTCCACCAGGTGGGCCTGAAGGAGTGGAGGCCCTTAGCCGCACCTGTAGGTGACCCCGTAGCCGCCGCGCGGGTAGCGCCACTCCAGGTTTTGGTGTGGGCAACCTATTCGGCACGCACCGCATTCGAGACAGTTCTCGAATCCCACGGTGATTTTCTGGTCTGCTTCTTCCCACTCGTAGACCTTGGCCGGGCAGAAGAAGGTGCACGGCCGGTTTCCGCACTTGGTTTTGCACACCTCTTGCGAGATGACGACCAGGTGCGGCTCGTGATCCGGCTTGAACTTGACCAAGAATAGCTTGTCTTCGATTCTTACCTTTGTCTCCAGTTTCATCCCATTACTCTCCATAGCTGGTACATATCCTTGGCCAACTGCCAGTAAGACCTCTTGGAGGTCACGGCCTTCAAGGCCGCCTTTTGCCGGTCTTTCTTGGGAACGCCGTCTACCGTCATCATCAGATGGGCGACCTGGTTCAGCATTTGAGGGTACTGGGTCATAAAGTGGGGATTGGATTCGAAGAAATGCGGTGCATCCTGGTACTTCTTCAGGTCCTTGATGACAAAGCTTTCCTCCAGCAGCTGCTGGTACAGCGAGAGGCTCTGAGCCGAAAAGTCGTTCTTCTCTTTGGCCTTCAGGATGGCCTCGGCTGCTAAACGTCCCGAGGTCATGGCCAGGTTGGAGCCTTCACGATGGTAGCTGTTCACCAGCATGGCCGCGTCCCCAACCACCACCATACCGTCGGTGTAAAGCTTGGGAACGGCCTTGTAGCCTCCCTCGGGGATCAAGTGAGCCATGTACTCCTTGGGCTCGCCGCCGGCCAGCAGCGGACGAATGGAGGGATGCTGCTTCATATACTCGAGCAGGTCGTAGGGACTGATTCCCTTCTTGACGAATTCCGAGAGGATGGCGCCCACGCCGACCGACAGGGAATCCTTATTGGTGTAGATGAATCCGGTGCCCATCATCCCGCCGGTGACCTCTCCGACCAGCTCGATGGTCGCCCCCTGGCCTTCCTCGAGGTTGAAGCGGTCTTCGATCTTCTCCGCCGGGAGAGCGATCACTTCCTTCACGGCCAGCGCCACGTTTTGGGGAGGAAGCTCCGGGTGCAGGCCGGCCTTCTTGGATATGATGGAGTTCACGCCGTCGGCGGCGACGACCACGTCGGCGTACAGATCGCCGTCCTCGCGGCCGGTCTTGACTCCCACTATCTTGCCGTCCTTGCGGATCACGTCGTCCACCGAGGTTTCGGGTATGACGAAAGCCCCCGCCTCCTCTACCTTCTCGCCCAGCCAGCGGTCGAACTTCGCGCGCAGAACGGTGAAGAAATTGTAGGGCTCGGTTCCGAACTGAGCGTTCTTGTGCGACACGGTGACCACCGAATCGGCGTCCGCCATCCATATCTTCTGTTCTACTATGAAGCGCTCGACCGGAGCCTCTTTCCAGAACTCGGGGACGATCTGTTCCGTGGCGTGGCGGTAGAGCACGCCACCCATCACGTTTTTGGCCCCCGGGTACTCGCCGCGCTCGCACACCACGACGTTCAGCCCGGCCTTGGCGAGCACGTACGCCGCGGCAAGGCCGGCCGGCCCGGCTCCCACAACAATTACGTCAAACTTCTCTTCTTCCACGGTCTTTCCTTCCCTAGCGCAGAATCAGACCACCTCATTATCCAGCTCGCCTGGGCTTTGGTGCCGCACCACCCTCCCGTCTGGCGGGATCCCGTACGCGGGATGCTCCGGGTAAGGAAATCCTTGGGGGACACCCCCAAACCCCCGGGCTGACGGGGCACCGGTTGAGAAATGGTCGCCCTTCCCAGGAAGGGCGACCACATGGCATAGCAGCTACGTTTGCTTCCGCTTCTTGACCTCTTCGGTCAGCTTCGGCACTATCTCAAACAGGTCGCCGACGATCCCCAGGTCACAGAACTCGAAGATCGGGGACTCAGGGTTCTTGTTTATGGCTACGATGCATTTGGCGGTCTGCATGCCCACCTTGTGCTGAACGGCGCCGGAGATGCCGCAGGCGATGTACAGGTTAGGCTTGACCGTCTTGCCGGTCTGCCCCACCTGGTGGGGATAGGATATCCATCCGGCGTCGACCGCCGCGCGAGAGGCTCCAACCACACCTCCCAGCTCACGGGCCAGGTCTTCGAGGACCTTGAAGCCCTCGGCTCCGGCGATGCCTCGGCCTCCGGCCACGATGGTGGCGGCCTCTTCCAGCGGGGCCTGCGCCCCGGCTTCGACGATGCTATCCGCGATCTTGGCCAGCAGCGAGTCCTCCTTGACCGGCAGGGAGATCTCGACGACCTGCGCATCGCCGCCGACCTGCTCCGGAGCGAAGGCGTTGGGCCGCACACAGATGATAGCCGTTCCGTCTCCCACGGTGGTGCTCTGCACCTCAATGCTGCCGCCGAAGGCCGGCGCGGTGGAAACGACGGCGCCGTCTTTCACGGACACGTCGACGGAGTTGGTCAGCACGCCCACGCCCAGGCGGGCGGATACCTGCGCCGCGATGTCCTTACCGGCGGATGAGGCCGGGAACAGGATGGCGCGGGGCTTCTTCTCACCGATCAGGTCGGCCAGCACCTGGGCCTGAGGGGTTATGGCGTAGCCGGTGAGCTTGTCCCCCTCGGCAACGTAGACCGTGGCCGAGCCGTAGGCGCCCATCTTCTTGGCCGCTCCGGCCGAGCCGGCACCAAAAGCCACCGCGGCGGTGGACCCGCCCAGCGCATCGGCCAGCTGTTTGGATTTAGTTGCCAGCTCGAGAGCCACCCTCTTGGGCTCGCCTTGATCTTGTTCGACAAATACCCAGATATCGTTCGTCGCGCTCAACGTTTAATCTCCCTCCATTCCTACAGGCACTTGCTGGCTACGAGGAATTCGGCGATCACCGTCGCCGCCGTGCCGTCGTCCTTGACCATCTGGCCCTTCTGTCGCCCTTTGGTCTGGGTGAAGCCCAGGACCTTCTCCCTGGCGCCTTCCCTGCCCACCCTGGACGCATCGCCGTCGATGTCCGCCAGCGACCAGACCGTGATCTCGGCGCGCTTGGCCATCATAATTCCCTTCAGAGAGGGATAGCGCGGCTCGTTGATGCCTTTCAGCACGCTGATGACCGCGGGCAATCCGCTGCCGACCACGTCGTATCCCTTGTCGGTTTGTCGGTTCGATTTGACTTCGCCATCGCCGATCTCGACTTTCGAGGAATAGCTGTGCAGCGGCAGGTTCAAAAGCGCCGCAACCTTGGGCGCCACCTGAGTGGTGGCGGCGTCGGTGCTGGCCATTCCGAAAAAAACC
>JAMDCE010000433.1 GCA_023489135.1 Chloroflexota bacterium | reverse complement strand
GTTGCACCACGGTGCGGCTGGGTCCGAGGAAGAACTCTTCCACCGGGACGATCCGTTCCCCATCCCCTTTCACGATTCTGACCTTGGCTCCCAGCGCGATAAGGGCGGGAGCGGTCTCGGCCGAGGGCGAGCCGTTGCAGATGTTGCCCACGATGGTGGCTCGATTCCGTATCTCGACCGTGCCCATGTAGGAAACCGACTGGTGGAGCATCGGGTATTCCCTCCGCACCACCGGAGAGGACTTGAGATCCTCCATGGTGGTCAGGGCGCCGATCCTGAGTCCCTCGCCGTTCTCGTAGCGAATGTAACTTAACTCGGGAATGCGCTTGATATTTACAAGGTAGCGGGGCAGCGCCCGGCGGTGCTTCATCTTCACCAGCAGGTCAGTGCCACCCGCTAGAACCCTGGCTTCCTTCCCATAGGTGGCAAGCAAGGCGCAGGCTTCCTGCACGCTCTTCGGTGAGAAGTGCACGAATTCTGGCAAGTTCACGATTATTATTCCTTCCTTTCGCCCCCGGACTGGCGCTCAGCGTAGCGTCTCATTTCCATTTGCTTGAGCTCGATGCGACGCACCTTGCCAGTTTCGGTCTTGGGCAAGGAGTCAACAAACTCGAATTCGCTGGGGGTCATATAGGCAGGCACCTTGGCCCGAACGAACCTCCGCAGCTCCTCCGCCAACTCCGGTGATCCCTTCTGCCCGGCCTTCAAAATGATGAAAGCCTTCACTTTTTCGCCCTGAATCTCGTCCGGCGAGCCAACTATGGCCGGCTCGAAGACCGCCGGGTGCTCCAGCAGCGCATCCTCGACCTCACCTGGAGACACGCGATAGCCGCGGCTCTTAATGATGTCGTCGCTACGAGAGACGTGGAAGAAGCAGCCGTCGGCATCCTTGTAGGCCAGGTCCCCGGTCAGGCTCCAGCCGTTTTCCACGGCATCCCTCTGCTTCTCCGGGTTGCGCCAGTACATTATGCCTCCGGGGCCGCGGATGGCCAGGCGGCCGATAACTCCCGGCTCACAATCGTCTCCTTTTTCGTCGATGACCCTGGCCACCCATCCCGGCACCGGATGCCCCAGCGAACCAGGCTTGCTCTCGGGCTTCCAGGTAGAGAGATAGCTCTGGTAGGTCTCGGAGGAACCGATGGTGTTGGCCAGGGTGATGCCAAAACGGGTTTTCCATTGTTGAATCGTGGCCGGCATCAATGGGGCGCTGCCGGAGAGCGCCACTCTCAGGCAACCGAGATCGTATTTCTTCTCGGCATCGGGCACCTGCAGCATCTGGTTGTAGGCGGCCGGCGCGCTATTGAACAGCGTGACCCGGAACTTATCGATAGTCTCGAACATAACCTCCGGCGACAACCGTCCTTCGATCAGCACGGCGGCTACCCCACACAGCATGGGCACCAGCATCATGTGCCCGTAGCCGAAGACAAAGGCCAGGGGCGGCGTGCCGCTGATCACGTCGGTGGGCCGGATTCCGTTGAATATGTAAGGGGGGGCGTATTCGGAGTTGACGATGGTCCGGTGGGTGTGCATACAGCCCTTGGGCATTCCGGTAGTCCCGGAGCTGAAGAAAACGCAGGCCACGTCATCGCCGGCTACCTTTACGCTCTCGATCTGGTCGTTGGAGATCTCGATCAGATCCTCGTACTGCTGGTAACCCCGACTTTTCAGCTCCGCCCGGTCGCCGCCGACCGCGATGAGGCATTTCACGGTCTCAAACTTGTCCCGACCGGCCTCGATCTCGTCCAGCAGATCGTGCTCCGAGATGATGGCCTTGACCTCGGCCACGTTGGCTATGTAAGTGAGCACCTTTTCCCGCAGCAGGATCATCGTGGGCACCGCCACGGCACCGATGCGGTGGATTGCCAGGGCGCTCACCACAAACTCGATGCGGTTGGAGATGCGGAGAACAACGCGATCCCCTTTTTCCACGCCCACGCTGCGCAAGCCGTTGGCAAAACGATTGACCTGCTCGTGCAAGGCCTTGTAGGTGATCTGCCTGTCGCCGGAGTAGAAGGCGATCTTGTTGGCCCGTTCTTCGTCGAGATTTCGATCCAGGAAGTGCTCGGTGATATTGATCTCATCGAACTCCAACATCTCTGGAAGCGTAAAGATCATCTCCGGCAGAGCTCCCGGGGGCAAAAGCTCCGCCTGTACTTGTACGGGGTACTTCATGCTAGCCAAGGTCCTGACCTCCTAAGATTATGTAGCTGAATGATGCTGCCGTTCCTCGTGACGCTGGCGCTCCAACTGCTTGAGCTCGATGCGGCGAACCTTGCCGGTTTCGGTCTTGGGAAAAGAATCGACGAACTCGAACTCCCCGGGCGTCATATAGGGGGCGACCTTCGCCCGGACGAATTGGCGGAGCTCCTCCGCCAACTCCGGCGTTCCCTGGCAACCCTCTTTTAGCAGGATGAAAGCCTTGACGCGCTCGCCCTGGATGGGATCGGGGACGCCGATCACCACCGGCTCGAATACGGCGGGATGCTCCAAAAGAGCATCCTCGACCTCCCCCGGCGATACCCGGTAGCCTCGACTCTTGATCAGATCGTCGCTCCGCGAGACGTGCCAGAAGCATCCCTCCTCGTCCTGGTACGCCAGATCTCCCGTGAGACTCCAGCCGTTGGTCACGGCGTCTCTTTGTTTCTCTACATTGCGCCAGTACATAATTCCGCCCGTTCCGCGGATGGCCAGGCGCCCAACGGTGCCTCGTGGGCACTCGTTTCCCTGGTCGTCGATGATCTTGACCTCCCAACTGGGATAAGGGTGCCCCAACGATCTCGGCTTGCTCTCGGGCTTCCAGGTCACTAGATAGGCGCAAAACGTCTCGGAGGAGCCGATGGTGTTCCACAGCTCGGTTCCGAAGCGAGCCTTCCACTGGTCGAAGGTGGCCGGCAGCAGCGGTGCGCTGCCCGACAGGGTGATCCGAAGGCTGCTGAGATCGTAATTCTTCTCGGCGTCGGGGAGGTTAAGCATCTGGTTGTAGGCGGTGGGGGCGCTGTTCCACAGGGTGACCCGATATTTATGGATCGTCTCGAACATCCTCTCCGGCGTCAGCCGCCCTTCGATCAACACGGCCGGCACGCCGCCGAGCAAAGCCAACAGCATTACGTGTCCGTAGCCAAAGGTGAATGCCAGGGGCGGCGTGCCCCCGATGACGTCGTCGCGGCGTATGCCGCCGAACACGTGAGAGACCGCGTGCATCGCGGCGACCAAACCCCGGTTCAGGTGCATACAACCCTTGGGCATTCCGGTCGTGCCAGAGCTGAAGAAAACGCAGCCTATGTCGTCCCGGCTCACCTTGACGCTCTCTATGCGATCGCTCGATTTCTCTATCAGATCCTCGTAGCGATGAAGGCCTCGGCCTTCGAGCTCCCCGGTGCCGCCTATCACGACGACGTGCGCCACCGTGTTGAGCCTGTCCCTTCCCGCCTCCACCTCATCGAGCAGGTCGTGGGCCGAGATGATCGCCTTGGCCTCGGCGGTGTTGGCGATGTAAGTGATCGCCTTCTCCCGGAGCAGGATCATGGTCGGTATCACCGTCGCGCCCAACCGGTGTAGAGCCAGGGCGCTCACGATGAACTCGATGCTGTTGGGGATGCGCAGAATAACGCGGTCCCCTTTGCCAATACCCAGACCACGCAGACCGTTGGCAAGGCGATTGACCCTTTCGTGCAGCTCCCTGTAGGTGATTTTCCGATCACCCGAGTAGTAAGCGATCTTATCCGCCTGTTCCCCCTGGAGGTTACGGTCCAGGAAATACTCGGTGATGTTGATCTCCTCGGGTACCTGCATCTCCGGAAGAGTGAACAGGAACTCCGGCAGCGCCCCCTTGGGCAGCAGCTCCGCCTGCAGCTGCGCCGGGTAATTCACGGTAGCCAAGAACGGCACCTCCTACTTAATAGAAAGGACAGGGCTTATGCAATGCGTTCTGCCGATCGTCATTCCTCTGAAACATAGAGCAACCTTTGGTCGCACATGGAGTAAGTTGGCTCTCTACGATTAGACTGCACAGGCCCTGCTAGAACAGATCCCACAACTTGCCCCCGTCCAAGAGATTGGCCGGAACGTCATTCGCGATGATCTCTCCGGTTCTCATTACGTAAACCCGATCGGCGATGCTCAGCGCGTGGGTTACGTTCTGTTCTACCAGAAGAACTGCCACACCCAGCGCCTTGTTGATCTCCTTCACGCTCTCCATAACCCGCTGCACTAAGAGCGGCGAGAGCGCCAGGGAAGGCTCGTCGAGCAGCAAGAGCCTCGGGCTCTGCATCAAGGAAATCGCCAGGGCCAGCATGCGCTGCTCGCCACCGCTCATAAGACCCGCCCTCTGTGTTTTTCTCTGCTGCAATGGGGGGAAGAGCTCGTGAATGAGCGTGTACTTCTCGTCGAGTGAATTGCTGTGCCCGCTGGCATAGGCGCCCAGCTCCAAGTTCTCGGACACGGAGAGATGAGGGAAAATCATCCTTTCCTGAGGGACAAAGGAAATGCCGGCCATCACGTTCTGCGCCGGCCTGCGACCGGCAATGTCTGTCCCGTCGAAAGTGATTTTGCCTTCTTCCGGCTGCAATAGACCGAAAGCAGATTTCAGGGTCGTGGACTTGCCCGCCCCGTTGTGACCGATAAGCGCCACTATCTCCCCGGCGGCAATCTCGAATGAGACGCCGCGCAACACTTTTCTCTTGCCGTATCCGGCCACCAGGCCCTTAATTTCAAGTAACATGACTGATCACGCTCATCGTCTGGCCGAAGTAAAGCTCCGCCAGTCTCGGATCACTCATTATTTCCTCCGGCCGTCCGCTGGTTACCATTTGGCCGAAGTTGAGAAACACGATCCAGTCCGACACCTCTTTGACCACGTTCAAGTTGTGTTCTATCAGGAGTATCGTCTTGCCCCTATCGATCAATTGCCGAAGCAGGCCCAGCATCGCCTCGACCGTGTTCGGGTCCAGCCCCGACGTTGGCTCGTCCAGCAGCAACAGGTTGCCTTCCGAAGCTAATAGACGGGCGATGGCCAGCAGTTTCTGTTCGCCGTAGGCAAGGTCGTCGGCTATCTCGCCCGACTTGTCGGCGAGGTGAACGAACTCCAGCAGGGAAAGCGCCTTGTCCTTGTTCGCTTTTTCCGCCGCGGCAACCCGCTTGGGCGTGAAAAACGGGCGGAAGACGTTTTCCCCCGGTTGATCGGGCATAGCCAGCAGCACGTTGTCCAACACAGTCATATTGTTGAACAGCCTTAGGTCTTGGAAGGACCGGGCCACCCCGGACCTGGCTATCGCGTGCGGCGGCAATCCCGTCATGCGCTTCGAACGATAGTAGACGGCTCCCTCGTCAGGGGTCAAGAAACCGGTGATGATGTTGAATATGGTAGTCTTTCCGGCGCCGTTGGGGCCAATCAGAGAAGATATCTTCCCTTCCTCCAGCGAGAACGACAAGCGATCAACCGCCCTGATTCCGCCGAAGTTCTTCGAGACTTCTTTGAGTTCCAAGAGACTCATTTCCACATCACCGTCGACGAATTAACCGACCTCTACCTGAAGCCTAGATACTCTCCCAGCAAACCCTGGGGCCTGAAGCGCATGAACAAAATGAGCAGCGTTGCGTATAACATCTGCCGAGCCTGAAAGGCCACAGCAGAAGGTATGTTCAAGAGCCTGAGAAGCTCGGGCAGGGTCACCAACACCACCGCCCCCACGATTGGCCCCCTGATCGTGCCCGCGCCGCCCACGGCGACGATGGAGAAGATGAAGATGGATTCCACCAGGTTGAAGGACTCGGGGCCAATCCAGCGGCTGTAGGACGCGTAAAGGCTCCCACCCACGGCCGCCAGGGCGCAGGCCACCGCGAAAACCACTATCTTGAACGAGACGATGTTCTTGCCCAGAGAGCGAGTGGCAATCTCATCTTCGCGGATGCCTTTCAACACCCTGCCGAAGGGCGACTGCGTGACTCGCCAGGCCACGAAAACGCACAGAACTGCGATCACAACCGTGAGAGCCACGAAGTTGTTGCCCGTTATCACGAAACCGAATACGGAAGGCCGGGGTATGCCGGGGACGCCGGCCGGACCATTGGTCAAGGAGTCCCAGTTTAGCAAGACGCTGGTAACGATCAACTGGAACCCGAAAGAGGAGATCACCAGGTAATCTCCTTTTACGCGGAGCGACGGGACGGCGATCACCAGGCTGATCAGGCCGGACAGCACCATTCCCGCCAGCACGGCCGGGAAGAAATTCCAGCCCGCCTTCAAGGTCAGGAGCGCCGAAGCGTAGGCGCCGATGGCGAAAAAAGCCGCGTGGCAAAGGGAGATCAGTCCCGTATACCCGATCAAGAGGTCGAAAGATGTTCCCAAAATCACATAGATGGATATCATGACCAGAATATGGGTAAAGTACTCAGCCAAGAATCGTCTCTCCTCGCCTACGCTTTCTCACCGAGGAACCCCTGCGGCTTGAATATGATAAATATAAAGAGGACGCCGAACGCGATAGCCGTCTGCCACTGCGACGGGATTTGCCAGATGCCTACGTTCTGAACTATGCCGATGAAAAGGGCACCGATTATCGCTCCAGGCAAGCTACCCAGCCCCCCCACGAGAATGGCGGCCAGAACCATCAAGATAATATTGAGCCCCATGTTAGGGTCCAACCCGGTATCCAGCGAAACCAACACCGCGGCGGGGCTGGCCAGCGCCGATCCCACGACAAAGGCCAGCAGGTTTACTCTCTTGGCATCGATACCAACAACCTCGGCCATTTCAGGGTTGCTGGCCACGGCTCGCATAGCTTTCCCCATCTTGGTTTTGACCAAGAACAACTGGGTGAGCCCGAACAGCACCACGCTCACCCCGATGATCAGCAGGCGTACGCCGGTTATGCTCACCCCCCCCATCTGGAGGTTCCCAAGGTCCGTTTCCAACCGCAGAATCTTCGGATCGTTGCCGAAGGCCAGGGCCAGAAGATTGGCGCAGAAGATCAGCAGACCGATGGCGACCATCAATTTGACCGCTTGAGAAGCGTCGCGCATCGGCCGAAACAAAGCCAGTTCCAGACCCACTCCCAGTAAACAGGCGACGATGGTGGTTAGGACAAACGACACCAGCAGGCTCAGGCCCAACGTATGATTAAGAAGGTAGGCGGTGTAGGCCGCGACAGCAAACACCGCCCCCTGAGCCAGGTGAAGAACGCGTGTCACGTTCCAGACTATAGCCAATCCCAGCGCGACCAGGGCGTAGATTGCCCCGGCCGCGATGCCCCCCACCAGGAGCTGTAAGAGCAACTCCATATAGATGCACCCTCAAAAGGATTGCTGAATTACCTGACGTTCGCGTCCAGCACCTTGAGCACTACGTACTTGCCATCCTTGACCGTCTTCAGCAACATCTTTTCCTTCTTGACGGTTCCATCCGGCTGGAGGTGCGTGGTCCCGGTCGTCGCAGGGAACACCTTGATTTCCTCGGCGGCCTTCTTCAATGATTCGGCGGTGTAACCCCAGCCCTTGTCCTTGGCGTACTTTATGATCTTCTCCATAACCAGCGTATGGTCATAGGTCAAAGCCGACTGAAACTCTTGCGGCACCTTGCCGTTAAACTTAGCCTTATACTCCGTGACAAATCCCTGGATTACCGGATCTTTGTCCTCGGGGTTAAAGTATGGTGTCGTGTACAGCATCCCTTCGGCGGCAGCGCCGGCGATCTTAAGCGTGTCCGGGTTTTCAACACCGGCATAGCTCAAGAAGGGGGCCTTGATCCCCTGCTCTTTGGCTTGTTTCATGAACAGCGCCGTCTCTTTGACCGCGCCTCCGGCGATGTAGACCGCATCGGGATTCACGGCCTTGATCTTGGCTATCTGCGCGCTGAAATCCGTCTGCCCGGGATCGTGGGCTTCTTTGGCCAACAGGCTCGCTCCAGGAGTGTCTGCTATCTTCTTCTCCAGGAACTGCAGCTGTCCCTTGCCCAAATCATTGTTGAGGTAAGTGGCCGCCCACTTGGTGAACTTCAGCTCTTTAGAGGCATACTCCACAGCGGTGTTTATCTCCCGATCGGCGAGCTCGTAGGTCAAGAGGTAGTAGGGAGAGATTCCCCGTATCTGGGGACTCGCGACGGTGGTTCCCAGGCCGAAGACCTTGGACTCCTGAAGGAGTGGAGCCACTGCGAACGAAGGAGCGCTAAAAGCGATAGACAATATGGGCACCTTGTCGACGTTCGCCAGTTTGGTGAAGGCGGAAACGGCTACCTTGGCATCGTTCTGGGAATCCTCCATAATCGGCTCCAGTTTTACCCCGTCGATGCCGCCCTTCTTGTTAATGGCCTCCATCCCGACTTCGAAACCCGATTTCAAGAAGTCGCCGGTAGCGGCGGCTGAGCCGGTTAAGGGGTAAATAGCCCCGACCTTGTAGGTCTTCGGAGCACCGGCGCTCGGAGAAGACTGACACGACGCCGCGACAAAGGTTGCCAGGAGACAAACCGCGAGGACAACTGCAAACCAAGTATTCCTGCTCAGACTCTTCGACACTTTCTTACCTCCCTATGTTCGCTCAGCATCTGCCGAGCCCAATCTACACCCACCGTGTCCCGCCCTTCAGCGCAGCAGCTTCTTCGCGCAGCTCCATCGGGACTCCCGATTTCGCGCTCCGTAGCGTGGGACGAGGTGATCGAGATGCTGAGATGCCAATGGCGCGAGCCACGCGTGAAACCGATTTCAATCAAAAGGATAAGGACGGAAAGAATTGAGTTCTCACCCTGCCAGAACACGCTGCATCACGAAAAGCGAAGTCCGGCGGGTCGCTCTTGACTCGGTTTCGCCCATGAAACCTGGTCCCGCACGCAGCGTAACGCGATTGTACACTCGCACTCGGTGGTTGTCAAGCATCCTATCTTCGTGGGGAAGCGATCATACGGTCTACTCCGCCACAATTTGGGCTTGCCACCGCTTTCGAAGCTCAGGCAACCAAAAGCGCAGGCAAGCCTGCGCACTCCAAAGCCGGAATTGACACCTTCGCCCAGGGGTGATATAAGAATCCCGCGTCAGCATGGGCCTTTCTTGATCGTCGCCTTGCCGGTAAGCACGAAGTCGTTCGGGCCAGGAGGAAACTGCAGGTGGTCAGAGGT
>JAMDCE010000087.1 GCA_023489135.1 Chloroflexota bacterium | reverse complement strand
CGCGGTACGTCAAATTCACCGATGGGTTCCCTATGACGGTGACAGGCAAGATTCAGAAATTCCGGATGCGCGAGGTAGCGGTCGCCGAACTGGGTCTGGGCAAGGCCGCCAAGATGCAGATGGCGTAGCGGAATTCCGCTGAGATCAGACCGGATGGTTGAAGCTCGCTGCGCTGGAAGGAGCAACCACTCGCATCAAATGGAACGGGGCGTGGAATAGCAATGAATAACTGGATGATGGACTTTCAACTCAACTTGCGCGCGATCATGCAGCGGGCCGAGACGTTCTACGGTCACAAGGAGATCGTCACTCGGTTGCCCGACCGCAGTTTCCACCGCTACACCTATGACGAGTTCTTGGGCCGCGCCAAGCGGCTGGCTTTGGCCCTGCGGCAACTGGGGATTCAGCCAGATGATCGTGTCGCTTCCCTTTGCTGGAACCAGTACCAGCACCTCGAGGCTTACTTTGGCGTCCCAGCGTTTGGCGCCGTGCTCCACACTCTCAACCCCCGCTGGCACCCCAGTGAGCTGGCCTACGTGGCTAACCACGCCGAGGACAAGGCCATTCTGGTTGATGAGACTCTACTTCCGCTTTTTGAGCAGCTCCGTCAAAATGTGAACCTCCAGCATACGATCGTCATCTCTCATGGTGGCGCAACGCCGGACGGACTGGTTAACTACGAGGAGCTGTTAGCCAGTGCGAACGAAAGCGACTTTCAGTATCACGACCTGAACGAGAACCAGCCAGCGATGATGTGCTACACTTCCGGCACCACTGGACGGCCCAAGGGCGTTGTGTATACGCATCGCGCCCTTGCTCTGCACGCTCTGGTGGTAGGCGCGGCCGATAGCTGGGCCCTTCGCGAAGCCGATGTTGTCTTGCCTGTGGTGCCGATGTACCACGTGAATGCCTGGGGACTGCCGCACTCTGCTACCCTCTTTGGGGCCAAGCAGGTGCTGCCCGGACCTCACCTCGATCCACTTAGCTTGCTGGAAAACCTCCAGGCCGAACGCGTCACGCTGACCGCCGGGGTACCGACGGTGTGGTTCGGGGTGTTAGACGCGCTGGACAAAGATCCCAAAGCCTACGATCTCTCCTGCTTGCGAGCGATAGTGTCCGGCGGTGCCGCGATACCGAGGAGCGTGATCGAAGCCTTCGAGAATCGACATGGTCTGAAGGCCTTCCATGCCTGGGGCATGACCGAGACGACTCCACTGGGGTTCGTCTGCAACCTCACCACCGAACTGCAGCAGGCCCCGCGCGAACAACAAGCCAGGTATCGCGCCAAGCAAGGTATGCCAGTGCCCTTCTTTGAAATTCGCGCTCGAAACGAAAACGGCCTGGTGCCTTGGGATGGGAGGACCATGGGGGAACTGGAGGTGCGAGGACCATGTGTTGCTGGGACCTACTTTAACAATCCGGAATCCACCGACCGGTTCACTGAGGACGGTTGGTTTCGCACCGGTGACATCGTTACGATCACTTCGGAAGGCTACGTCGAGATTCAGGACCGCACCAAAGACCTGATCAAGTCTGGCGGGGAGTGGATCAGCTCGGTGGCGCTGGAGAACGCCTTGATGGGACACCCCGCGGTCGCTGAGGCCGCTGTGATCGCGCTTCCGCACCCGAAGTGGCAGGAACGACCCTTGGCCGTGGTGGTGCTGAGGAAGGATCATACGGCGACCACGGAGGAGCTTGTTGCTTACCTGAAGCCGATGTTTCCAAAGTGGTGGCTGCCTGATGCGGTGGAATTTATCGATGCGATTCCCCGGACGGCGGCCGGCAAATTCCTGAAGTCGGCGCTGCGCGAGCGATTATGGGGCTATGAACTAGGTTTCGAGAAAAGAAGCTAGGAGGCTGATAGATGGACTTCGAACTGACCAAGGAGCAGAAAGCGATCCAGAAGGCCGCTCGAGAGTTCGCCGAGGGCGAGTTCAACCGCGACGTGGCCCTGGAGCACGAGTTGGCCCACACATTCCCTTTCGACATCTGGCGCAGGGCCTGCCAGCTTGGTTTGGTCGGCATGTATTATCCTGAAGAATATGGTGGACAGGGGTACGGTTTGCTGGAGACTCTGCTGGTGATCGAGGAGTTGTGCCGGCGTGACTCCGGACTGGGAACCTGCATGTTCATCTGTGAGTTCGGCTCGGGTGTGATCCTGCGCTTTGGCAGCAACGAGCAGAAGCGGTGTTTGCTTCCGGCGGTTGCCCGGGGCGAAGCAATATCTGCGGCCGCGTTTACCGAGCCAGATCACGGGAGCGATATCACTTCCCTGGGTACCTTAGCCGTGAAGGACGGGGACGAATATGTCATTGAGGGGACCAAGACTTTCATTACCAACGGTGGGCTGGCCGAGTTTGCCGTCGTGCTGTGTCAGACTGACACCGAGGTCAGGCCAGCGCATCGAGGACAAAGCCTCATCCTGGTCGAACTCGACCGGCCCGGGGTCGAGAGGACGGAGGTCGGCGAAAAGATGAGCCTTCGCATGTCGTCGACGGCCGAACTGTGTTTTAGGGATGTTCGTGTCCCCGTTACCAACCTGGTGGGAGGGGAGAACCAGGGCTTTTATCATACTCTCGAATTCTTCGACGAGAGCAGGCTGGCAATCGCCGCCCAGGCGGTGGGAATCGCCCAGGGGGCCTTCGACCGCGCACTGGACTACGCCAAACACCGAAAGCAATTTGGTCAGCGCCTGGCCGATTTCCAGGCGATCCAGCATAAACTCGCCGAAATGGCCATGAAGATAGAGACAGCGCGGCTGTTAACCTATAAGAGCGCCTGGACCCACGACAACAGGCCGATGGATCCGAAGCTGACCTCTATGGCGAAGCTGCACGCCGCTCGTGTGGCGGTTGAGGTTTGCGAGGAGGCAATTCAGATTTTCGGGGGTTATGGCCTTCTTCTCGAAAACGAGGTTGAACGTTTCTACCGAGATGCCAGAGTGACGGAGATCTACGAGGGCACCCGCGAGATTCACAAGAACATCATCGCCCGCGCCCTCGTCGGTAGGGCCGGTCAGAGCTAACGCAATGGCTGAAAAGCGCCAAGCCGGTCGTTGGCGGAGCCGGTTGGCCGCTCTGAGTTATTTTGCTGCAGTCGGAGCCGAGGCAACGGCTCTTCGCGAAACTGTGCCATCCGTGATAATCTCTCGACGACCCTACCGTCACGAACGGAGCGTGATTTAGGAGTTCTTTGCTAACCACTCTGACGCCTTAGCAGAACTTGATGAGGAGTTGCTAGGATTTGAGCTAGACTGTGGAAATCGGCCGGGTTAGCGCCTGTCATTCCCAACGTAGCCACCAGGCCTCTGATACGAATGTCAGCACCTCACGAGTTCGGGTGCCAGATGTCGCTTTGCGGCGGGTATTTCTGATGATGAGGTTTGTCTTCCTGTGGGCAAGTCAGCTAGTTGACAGAAATGAGGTGGCAGTGTAAATTGTATCCGTTATGTCAAAGTGCCGAACTCCCTCGAGACACGATGGTGGGCCGTGTATCGGCATGCCCCAAAGTTCTGTCAAGCGCTACGCACTGAATCTGCTCCAAGCGTGCGGGAAAAGAAGCCGGTTGTCGAGCAACCTGACGATCCAGTTCGCGTAGGTTCTCGCTTTCGATAGGCAGACTATCAAGCTGACCCTCAACGACATCGCAGTCTGTTAGAAGGAACAGCATCTCCAACTGGCAGGCAGAGGGCGAATTCCGCCTAAGGTTTCCCCAGTCGGGCGGACTAGAAGCCCTAGAGGAGGCTTGGCCTATGCAGGGGCCCGATGTCCTACATAATGGCAGCGCGCGCAACGCTCGAGAAACCCCGGCCGCTCGAAGCGACGATCTGAATGCGGCGCTCTACTCCTCTCTTCTGGAGATGGCTGAAGCCACCTTTGGGGCAACTGAACTCGGTCAGCAACTGTCTCAGACGGTGGAGGCCGTGGCGCAGCTGGAAGCAGTCGACGGATGCGCTATTCTACTGTGGGATGAAGCGTGCCGGGAATTGACCAGCAGGTACTCCTCCGCTTCAGGAACTCTGGTTGCCTCCGCGTTGGCTCACCTGTGCCTCTCGATACAGGATATGCCCGAGCTCGCTGAGGGGACTTCTACGACCAGTTTCGGCGGTGGCATAGCTATGCCGTTATGCTTACCCATGCCAGCGGCGACCCCGGGCAAGTCAAACGTGGATCATTTTCTTCTCTTTCCCATCCGAAGTGGAGATAAGACGTTTGGCTTCCTTTGCTTGAAGACGCCTAACAAAGAGGTTCTCACCGCGGGCCGATCCATCAGGACCATCAACGCCATTGCCAAGCGGGTTGCCTTGGCAATGGAGAATGCGCACCTCTATGCCGAGAACCGCGAGCAAGCCCTGCGTTGGAAAGCGCTATCTAAGATTGGCGCGGAGATATCGTCCGAGCTCGATCTAAAGGCCATACTAGACTCGGTCACAGAACGCGCAGTTCAACTTCTGAACGCTGATGCCTGCTCCCTAGCTCTTCTAGCTTCCGATGGGCTGACCTTAGATGTGCGGAGTTCCTGCGGTTTCCAGACACGTGAGAGCGATAACGTGATCCTCGAAACGGGACGTGAGGCTCTCAGGCAGTTCTCTGAAAGCGGCGCCGGACTGATCGTGGAGGATTGGCTTCACGACCCTCACCACCGTGATTCGGTCACGCCGACCGTTCTCGAGGAAGGTTTCGTCTCGTTCATAGGCGTGCCGCTCGAAGCGCAGGAGCGGTGCCTTGGGGTGCTGGCCGCATACTCCCGCGCCCATCGAAAATTCACCGCCGAAGATATGGAACTGTTCAAGGGCCTTAGTGCTCATGCCGCCGTTGCCATTGCTAACGCAGAGCTTTACAACAGCGCGATCAGACAGAAAGAAGGGCTCGATGTCCAAATGGAGGCCCTCGATTCGCTTCTTCGAAGCAGCTCCGATGGCATCTTAGTTGTGGATTCGGCTCATCATGTCGTCTATTTGAACCCGGCGCTCGAGGCAATCAGTGGGTGGCCTGCAGGCGAGGCCCAGGGCAAGCATTGCAAGGAAATCCTTGGCTGCCATCGCGAAAACGGCGCGAGCCTATGCGAGTCCGCCTGTCCGCTGCAGCGGGTATTTGAGACCAACCAATCGATTCCTAACTTCGAAACCCAGATAACCACGAGATGGGCCGACGAAAGACGCATGTCGTCGAGCTACTCTCTTTTGCGCCCATATGGCGACAAAGACCGAGCCGTGGTAGCCATTCTTCGAGATGTGACAAAGCTAAAGGACCTCGAAGGATTGAAGGCCGATTTCTTGGCGATAGTCTCGCACGAACTGAGAACCCCGCTTGCGGCCGTTCGCGGCGCCGCGGCAAGCCTTATGTCCAGATGCGACCCGACGCGCAGCCAGGATATCGACTCCGTTAAAATCATTCAGGAGCAGAGCGAGCGGCTTGAAAGCCTGATAGCCAACATTCTGTCGATGTCCAAGATTGATGCGGAGATGCTGCATCTGGAAAGTCGTCCGGCTAACGTTGGCGCGGTGATTCGTCAAGTGGCTCAGGGGTGGCAGCTCAGGAGCCCTCAGCACCAGATCGATATCTACATCCCGGCCGATCTTCCATTGACGAACATAGATGAACATCGTATGGCGCAGGTTTTCTCGAATCTTCTGGAGAATGCCTGCAGGTGCTCGCTACCTGGCGCAGCCGTCATTGTACAGGCGGAGGCCACTAGGGATCAAATCAGTCTCAAAGTTGTGGACAAAGGGACGGGAATACCCAGTAGGGACATCGATAGGATCTTCGACAAATTCTACCGCGTCGAAAACAGCATCAATCGGACGACACCGGGCACTGGCCTAGGTCTTTCGATTTGCAAAGCCATTGTCGAAGCGCACGGTGGGCGAATATGGGCCGAGAGCGAACTCGGCAAGGGAACAACTTTGCACATTGTCCTTCCGACCGCCAGAGCCTTCATCTGCCCTCCCGGCTGGCCCTCGGAACCCACTCGGACTACAGTCAAGCCTTACAAGCCGTACAGCTTAACCCCGGCGGCTACGAGACCCAGAGTCCTAATAGTGGACGACGAACCAGCTTTGCTCAGGTTGCTTAGAGCAGATCTAGAATCAGGAGGGTTTCGGGTTTTGGATGCCCGCACCGGGACATTGGCGATTCAGCTTGCGGCAGACAAGCGTCCTGACGCTATTCTCGTTGGCCTGGTTCTGCCTGACCTTGATGGCCTTGAGGTCTGTCGCCAAATTCGAGAATTCTCCGACGCCCCGGTCATTGCGCTGTCGCTGAAGGATACCGAAGACGATAGGATCCGCAGTCTGGAGGTAGGTGCCGACGATTGTCTCTCGAAACCCTATAGCTCGCCTGAACTCATTTTGCGTCTCAAGTCCCTCCTTCGCCGGGCCAAGGTCGTGCCTGCTAATGAAAAAGATGGGGGAAGAGACGCCATAGTCCAAGGGGATCTAATAGTTGACCAGCGGGGTCGCCGCGTCCTGGTGCGCGGCGAGCAAGTCGCCCTGACAGACTTAGAATACCGGCTCTTGCACACTCTTGCCAGCAATCCCAACAAGACCTTCACCCATACTGAGCTGCTCCGAAAGGTTTGGGGGCCGGAATACTCGGACGATACCCAGTACCTGTGGGTGCATTTGCACAATCTGCGGAAGAAGATCGAACTTGACCCCGCCAAACCCAAGCACATTATCAACGTCCACGGCGTAGGCTACCGCTTCGCGTGAGCATCCCGCTTCTTGCTGCTTATTCCTCCTTCTTGCCCTTGGGTACCCCGATCCTTGCGTACTATTCGTAGCCACCCCTCTCGTGCCGTCGACCGAGCGAAATCTTCCAGATCGCCGAGGTAAATCCTGTAGTCCCATAGCGATTGCTTTAGCGCAGCACCTTCGAGAAAGGCCGGATTCTTTAGTGATTCATAAGGACTAGGAGTTGGCCTCTAGTCAAAATTTACGCCTGATGCAGTAGAATTACTTGCGAAATTGACTTCTAGGAACGCCCGCCCTAGATTCACCCATCATTGTGTCAAGCGAGCGGGGGCCCGCTAAGTAAAGCAGGCGCGCAAAAGTTCCCCCGGGCAAGGGGGGCTACATATTTGACGGAGGCAACCAGCAGCGGAGCCCGCAGGTCATCGGAAGGATGGCACCTAAGGACGTCAGGGTGATTTTGACGGCAGATAAGATCGACTCGTTACCTGATAAACAGCTCAGGGTTGATCCTGGCAACGAAGAGGTCGATGCGATGCTGCGGGACTATGTTAGAGTTCTGACTTCCTTTGGCGAGGAATGCGTTCTCAAAGTGGCCTAGCGAGCCAGCAGCTATGAGGATGCTAGTCAAGCTGGCTGGTCCGAGCGGAGTTCCCGGTGGAGAGCTTCCCAGTTCATCCGAGCGGGCCGGCGGAGAGTCATTGAAGAGGCACACTAGAATGGTCACGGAGGGTGTTATGGATAAGCTGAAGCTGGGCGTTGTTGGAGTTGGATTGATTGGGCAGGTGCATGTCGAGGCAAACCAACGCAACGCTCTGGCTGATATGGTCGAGGGTATGGCCTTTCATGGACCTTACTATCACGAAAGGAGCGTGATTTAGGAATTCTTTAGTGACCACTCTGACGCCTTAGCAAAACTTAATGAGGATTTGCTAGGATTTGAGCTAGACTGTGGGAATCGGCCGGGTTAGCGCCTGTCATTCCCTACGTAGCTACCAGGCCTCTGATACGAATGTCAGCACCTCACGAGCGCTGATGCCATATGTCGCTTCGCGTCAGGTATTTATGATGCTGGGGTTTGTCCTCCTGTGGGCAAGTCAGCTAGTTGACAGAAATGGGATACCAGCGTAAGTTGCATGCGTTATGTCAAAATACCGGCAGTTGTACCGCTCTTGACAACCCAGGCACAACCTTGACTTGTAGCCAATGCTCCGGCCGCCGCCTAACGGCCGGCTACGATAGCGAAACCTGCGCCTACGACATCTTGAACCTCCCGCGGGTTACTGCAATTGTAAGGACTTTCGGCGTCGATGGAACCCGCGGGAGGCTGGGAACGGTAACCGGTAGTAGGCTGCCCCAGACCTTCGCCTCCTGAGCGTGTTTGGAGACGGTGCTCCTCATTGTGGTAAGCTAGGAACGATCACTGTGCAAGCCGAGGTTCTCCCTGTTGCTTCTTGAATCAGCCGTGAAGTCCGGGCGGTACCGCTGGGCCGTTCTTGGCACCGTTGTCGCCAGTCAGACCATCGGCATACTGGCCAGCTTCGGGCTGCCTCCCCTGGCGCCTTTCATTCGCGCCGATCTGGGCCTTTCGCGGGAGCAGGTTGGCCTGCTGACCTCGGTGTACTTCGCCGGGTCCGCGGTCATGTCCATACCCGCTGGCTCCCTGGCAGACCGGATCGGCGTCCGCAAAGTTCTGGTCGGAGCGCAGTTGGCCCTCACTGTCTTCGTGGTGATCCTTGCCTGGGCCGGTTCCTACACCGAAATCCTGGCCGGTGTATTTCTGGCTGGCCTCTGCTTTGGCGCGTTAAGCCCATCCGGCGCCAAGGCCATTATGGAATGGTTCCCCATCAGACTTCGAGCCACGGGGATGGGAATAAAGCAAATGGGGAACTCGCTGGGCGGAGTGATTACGGCCGCAACCCTGCCCAGCCTGGCCATCTGGATTGGCTGGCGAAACAGTCTTTCTCTCGCGGCAACGCTGGCCTTCTTTTCGGCCGTCTTTGCTTTCTTCGTATGCCGCGATCGACCGTCCCGCCCTGTGGATCGCCATGTTTCGGCCGGCCAGCGGGTCGATCTCAGGACCTTACTGAGCAATCCCAATCTCTGGCTTCTAATTGGGGTGGGCTTTTGCCTGGCGGCGGTGCAACTCTCCTGGGTTACCTACCTGGCGCTCTATCTTCATGAGTCGCTCTTGCTGTCGGCTGTGGTGGCTGGAGCGTTCCTGGCCCAATCTCAACTGAGCAGCGTGGTCGGGCGCGTCATCTTCGGCGTGCTCAGCGACCGGCTCTTCCGGGGCCAACGCCTGCCCCTGCTCGTGGTCCTGGCCCTCAGCTCCGTCATCTTTGCCGTCTGCACCGCGTTTCTTGACACCGCAACCCCGGCCTGGACGATCTCCCTGCTGGTGGTGCTCTTCGGGGCCAGCGGT
>JAMDCE010000681.1:3400-36896 GCA_023489135.1 Chloroflexota bacterium | reverse complement strand
ATGGATAGATAATGTCTGCTCAGGATGAGGTAAGGAACCAACCCACTCGCGTTTCTCCCAAAGCGCGCAGCCTCCCTTGGTCTCGCGCCACTGGCCACCGTTCTCCCGAATTGTCCGCAAGAGCGTGGATTGCATCGCTTGGTGATACTGGCGATCATGATCGGAGGCACGTGGACACCGCGCTTTTCCCAGGAAAGCCGGACCCGCGCCGCTCTCTTCTGGCGCCAGACCGTCTTGGCGAGAAACGCAGCCGTCGCAGGGTCCTTTAGGCCGAGACGCGAAGCGTTTCTGAAGAATCTTCCAATTGACTGGTTGAATGAGCCAACGTAGTCGAGTTCGTTCCCCATCGTGCTGGCCTCCGTTTGTTGCTGTTTCAAGATTTGATGTTTTCACCCACGGATATCCTACTATGGCAAGAAGAGTTTTCCATCAGGCAATGGGTTGGTCTTGGTTTGGTCAGATGGTTGATATTGGCCTCCCCCTTCGGTAGTAGTGACCTCTCCTACCTTTGCCCTGGTTGCCTCCACCGCGGCTGGGCGGTATACTGCATAGGGACAAGATAGACTGTTTTGCCGAAGGAGCGTTGCCAGTGGGCCCTCGCCGCAAAGAGGATGAGCCAGCCGGAAGGTCTCTGAGCCTCAATATGTTCGAGGAGACAGAAGCGGACGATTTCGATCGCGACGCGCCCCTGGCCGCGCGAATGCGGCCGCGCTCCTTCAATGAGTTCGTGGGTCAGGAGGAGATCGTTGGGCCGGGACGAATGCTTCGCCTGAGCATCGAGCGCGATCAACTCGGCTCGATCATTCTGTGGGGGCCGCCTGGTAGCGGCAAGACGACTCTGGCCCAAGTAATTGCCCATACGAGTAAGTCCCGGTTTGTCGCGGTCAGTGCGGTGACCTCAGGCGTGGCCGACCTGCGGCGGGCTGTGGAGGAGGCAAGGGAAATACGAAAGGCCCTGGGCCGGCGCACTATTCTCTTCATCGACGAGATTCATCGCTTCAATAAGGCGCAGCAGGATGCTATTCTTCCTCACGTCGAGCAGGGTGTGATAACCCTGATTGGAGCGACCACAGAGAATCCCTCTTTCGAAGTAAACTCCGCCCTACTGTCTCGATGCCGCGTCTTTGTTCTTAAGGCCCTTACCGACGAGGAGATCGACACCATCGTCGGTCGAGCGCTGGAGGACAAAGAGCGCGGACTGGGGCGGTTCCAGGTTGACTTGGACCCGGAGGCGCGCCTGCATCTGGTCAATATGGCCAACGGCGACGCGCGCATCGCCCTGAATGCGCTGGAGATGGCCGCGCTGGCGACCTACCTGGGAGCAGACGGTCGCCGGAGGGTGGGGCTTGGGGCCATTGAAGAAGCCATGCAGAGGCGGGCTCTGAGCTACGACCGGGCCGGAGAGATGCACTACGACATGATTTCCGCTCTACATAAGAGCATGCGTACTTCCGATCCGGACGCCGCTCTCTACTGGCTGGCCAGAATGCTGGAGGCTGGGGAGGACCCGCTCTATGTAGCGCGCCGAGTGGTGAGATTTGCCTCTGAGGACGTTGGATTGGCCGACCCGAACGGCTTGGTCCAGGCGATGGCGGCCCAGCAGGCGGTGCACTTCATCGGAATGCCAGAGGGCAGTCTGGCCCTGGCTCAGGCCGTGGTCTATCTCTCCGTGGCACCCAAGAGCAATTCGCTTTACACCGCCTACGGCCAGGTGCGGGAGGATGTAGAGCGCACCAGGAATGATCCAGTGCCTTTGCACTTGAGAAACGCCGTCACCAAGTTGATGAAGAGTCTCGGTTACGGCAAGGACTACAAATATGCTCACAACTACGAGGATCACTTCGTCGTCCAGCAGTGCTTGCCAGACAATCTGAAAACGCGCACCTACTACCAGCCGACGGAGCAGGGCTTCGAGCAACGAGTGAAAGAGCGTCTGGCCCGATGGAGGGAGCGCCGCGAGAAGGAGTCCGGGTCTTCATAACCTGGTACCTCGCGACAACAGGTGTCCAAAGAAACTAACTCATCCGATTCAACCCGGTCTGTTGAGGCGGGGGTGGTTTGCTCGAACAGACGTACCGAGAGGGTACCCGGGTCCGCCTCTGCAGTGCTTGAGCTCAGACGCGAGACGACCCTAGCGAGATCAATATGGCGCCGATGTAGCGCTCTTAATCGTAAAAGCTGACGATAGAAGCTTTGGAGGGAGTAGTCTGGTGGAAAGAAAGAATGGACGGGCACCCGACCAGCTTCGGGAGGTGCGAATTGCACCGAATTTCCTCGAGTACGCCGAAGGTTCGGTCTTGATTGAAGTGGGGGCGACGCGCGTGCTCTGCGCGGTCAGCGTAGACAACAGAGTACCTCCGTTTCTGGAGGGCCGGCGCCAGGGATGGATCACCGCCGAATACGGCATGTTGCCACGCTCAACGCATACTCGCTCCCCCCGGGAATCGATTACAGGAAGACAGAAAGGGCGAACGCTGGAGATCCAACGGCTTATCGGCCGCTCCCTGAGGTCGGTGGCCGACTTAGGGGGCCTGGGCGAGCGTACCCTGACGGTGGACTGCGACGTGCTTCAGGCCGATGGGGGCACGAGAACGGCCGCCATCACTGGTGCGTACGTGGCCGTGGCTCTGGCGCTGGGTAAGCTGGGCCTTCAACCGGAAATCCTGAGAACATCCGTGGCCGCCGTTAGTGCGGGAGTTGTCGATGGCGTTCCTTTACTCGATCTCGCCTATGAGGAGGACTGCAGAGCCGAGGTCGATTTCAACGTGGTGATGACTCGTGAAGGGGAATACGTAGAGGTGCAGGGCACAGGCGAACAGAAGCCGTTCTCACGCCGGTCAATGGAAGCTCTACTTGCGCTGGCCGAAAGGGGCATATCTGAGCTTATCCAGATCCAGAATGAGACCATCCGTCAGTCTATAGCGTGACCTGGTTGCCTGGCTAGGTCCCCCCGTTGATCAAGCTCCTGACGCACTGCGCGCGCCAGACCATCCAGGGTCACGGGTTTGCGGACGTAAGCGCCAGCGCCTAGAGCTTGCGCCCTCCGCACTTGCTCAGATTCGGCAAAGCCAGAGAGGATTATCGCCTTTACTCCCGGCCTCACCTTCTGCGCTCGCCAGTATGTCTCCGCTCCGTCTATTCCCTCAGGCATTGTCATATCCATAATCAATAGGTCAGCCGTGTTCTCCCTCAGGCAGCTTACCGCTTCCTCTCCACTACTAGCTACGCTCACTCTGTACCCCAGCGTCTTCAAAAGCTGCCCCACTACCTCTCGCTGTACCTCGTCGTCATCCACTACCAGAATAGCCTCGCTTCCTCCCTTAAGCTCTTCCCTCTGCGCTTCCTTCAACTCCTCTCGACAGACCGGCAGATAGATGCTGAAGATAGTTCCCTTCCCTACCTCGCTCTCTACATCCACATACCCGCCATGATCAGCCACAATGGTCTGGACTATGCTCAACCCTAACCCTGATCCTCGCCTCTTTCCGCTGGTCTTGGTCGTAAAGAAAGCGTCAAAGATCTTGTCATTGATCTCGGGAGAGACGCCACATCCTGTGTCCCTTACCTCTAACCTGACGTACTCTCCCACCTCTACTCTGTTGTATCGCCCAAAGGGCTTATCCATGTACACGTTCTCCGTGCTCACGGCCAGGGTGCCCACATCTCTCATCGCCTCCCGGGCGTTGGAGAGAAGGTTAGAGATTATTCGCAATAGCTGGGCTGACGATCCCTTCACATTCAAGAGATCTCTCGCCAGGTCCAGGTCGACCACCAGGCTATCAGGTCCTTTCGGCATCTGGTCCACCGCCTGCTTGACCAGGTAGTTCAGATCCAAGGGTTCCTGGTTGAAATGACCTCTGCGAGAAAGAGTCAAGAGATCCCCACTGATCTCCACCATCTGCGGGGCTACTTCCAACATGGCATCACAGTATTTGATCGCCGGATGGTCCAGAGGAAGAAGCATCTTTATCAGTTCCGGAAAGCCCATTAAAGGTCCCAGCAAGTTGTTGAAGTCGTGAGCCACCTGACCCGCTATGCGGCCGGCTGCTTCCAGGCGCTGGGCTCGAACAAGTTCTTCTTCCATCCGCTTCCGCTCGCTTATGTCCCGGATCACGCTGCTGAAGAACCGGCCTTCCCTGGTTTTCCACGTCGCGAGCGAAAGTTCCAGCGGGAATTCGCTGCCATCTTTCCTCAGCCCTATGAGCTCACGCGTTTTGCCAGTGAGGTGCGGGTGCTCCTGAGAAATCGCGCGTCTCATCCTCTTCTCGTGGGCGGCCCTGAATCGCTGCGGAATGATAAGGGTGAGCGACTGGTTTGTCACCTCGTCAGCCGAGTAGCCGAACATAATTTCAGCGCCGTGATTCCAAAAGGCTATGGTGCCACGAGCGTCGACGGAGACAATGGCATCTCTAGCGGTTTGGGCAACTGAGCGGAAGCGCGCTTCGCTGTTCTCTAGCGACTCCAACGTTCGGCTGTTGTGCAGAGCAATGGCAGCCAGTTCACCAAACGCGGAGGCGAGCCGAGCGTCATCTTCCGAGAAACCTCCTGGCTTATTGGCCAGTTCTATGAGCCCGACCGTTTTCTCAGCGATCACCAAGGGTGCAAATAAGACGTTCTCCAGCGCCGCAGGCCCGGCGGGCAGACACTCCCGCTGATCGTTCTGGCCAAAGTCGTTGTGGGAGACCGCTTTGCCCGCTCGACATGCTTCCGCGCGCAGACCACGGATCGATCCTGGCGGTGACGGATCGACCTCGCCTTTGTGATCCCCCGGATCGAGAAACACGAGGTCGTCTTCGGTCCCGTCTGTATTTAGCAGGGCAATGTACCCGGCATCTGCGCCAACCAGATTCCTACACGAATGGAATATCGCTCTGGCCGTGTCTTCAAATTCCTGATTTCCCAAGACTGCTCGCGCACCTTCCAGAAGAGAGGCGACTTCCTCGCCACGCCGTTGTGCTTGCGCCAGGGCGTCTCGGAGTTTCCGTTCTACGGCCTTTCGCTCGGCAATCTCCACCTGCAGGTCCTGCATAGTTTTGGCCAACGCCGCCGCCTGCTCCTCCAGCCGTTCCTCCAGATCCTTTTGAGTTTTTCGCAGGTTCTTCTCCAGTTTTTCTCGTTGTTCCCGTTTTCTTACCCGCTCCCGGGATGTTAGACCAAGGAGAATCGCCCCTAGAAACTCTCTAGGAGGCAGGCGAAAGATGTTGTCATGGACCGACACGCCGGCGGTGGCCGCTGGATGAGCCGCTAGCGCATCCAAGAGTATACAGGGAGCGAACTGCCTCCGATCGTACAGGCAGAGACCCGTGCATTTCGTCTCTGACAGTAGGGCCGTCGCTTTGGACTCGAACTCGATTAGCATTTTGGAGGTGACGGAACCGCGAAGAGTCCAGGTCATTTCGCCAATCACCCGTAAGGCGGTGAAGCCCCGGGCAAGGGCGGACTCGGTCTCCTGCGCTATCAGAGCAATCATGGCGTCGGGATTGAAAGTCCCATCCGCTCTAGAGGGCCTTTCCGGACCAAGTATGGCAAGTTGTCCGGAGTCGATGAAAGCCCTGGGCTCCAGCCCATCCTCTCGCATGTAGCGGAAGACAGCCTCGGCGGTCTGCGCATCCACATACAGCACTTTCTCTCCTCGCTCCAACCCATGACGCACGAAAGGTACGAGCAAAGCGCGGCGATCTTCTTCTGTTCCGTAAAGGCAGAATAGGTGATCGCCTGGGGCCAGGTCCTTGAATTCCCGCAACGAGTTAGCGTTCAATCCCATCAGCGCCTCCCTGTCGCCGCCGATTATCAGACCAACTCCGTTTCCAGCATCGAGGCAGCGTACTGCTGGCGGGTGGAAGTCTCTCGACGCTTCTCGACAGGACTCCGACAAATCCGGCCGTAGAACATGCGTCTGATCTGGGAACTTGATATCGGCTAGGAGATATTGCCGCGCCGATTCGTCTTGCGGCATTCGGCCTGCGCTTCCCGCCGGGAGGCAATTCGGTGGCGTAGGTTCGGCCCCGTCGAGCCGAGGACACTCTTCTTCCGCGATGCCAGTTCTTGGGAGGCCGGTGGTCTATCCGAAAGAAAGGAGGAATGGAGGCGAGGCGACAGGAGCCGCCGTCTCTTGGCAAACCCGCTCTTACCCGAGGGCCGTCGTGCTCCAGAGGTGACATTGGGTCAGGCGTAGCATTACCGGTCGGGCTGCTAGTAAGGTGGTGCAAATTGCCCTCCCTATGTTCCCACGTATTTGTAATTCTATTTCAGAAGGGGGTTGACGGTCAAGCGTGAATTGGCGCTAAAACTGGTGGGGAAGCGGAGGGCCGCTCTGCAGAGGCGAGAGCACTTGGGGCGGGAGGCGCAGAGTAACTGCATTCCCGGGGGTACGAAGGAGAGGCGACGAACGAAACCGTCAGAGATCCGCTTAGTTTCCTCGATCGAGTTCCTCTCGCACGGCCCGCGCCAGTTCGGCCAGGGTCACCGGTTTGCGCAAGAAAGTGCCGGCGCCCATGACTTGCGCCTTTCTCACCCTCTCGGTCGTGCTCAAGCCTGAGAGAATGATTGCGGGTAGGCCGGGTTTCAACTTCAGAGCACGACGGAAGGTTTCCAGTCCGTCGATTCCTGCAGACATCGTCATAGCCACGATCAGCAGGTCCGCTGGTTCTTGCCTTAGCTGGACGATTGCCTCTTCGCCGCTGGCCAGTGCCTTGACTCGGTAACCGAGTTTCTGCAAGATGCGGCCCATCACTTCACGCTGAGCTTCGTCGTCATCAATCACCAGAATGGCTTCAGTTCCTCCTCGGACCGCGTCACTTCGTTTAACCTCGACCTTTTCTCGACTTACCGGAAAGTAGATACTGAAAGTGGTACCTTTTTCTATCTCGGTTACCACATCTAGGTAGCCACGATGGTCGTGCACGATTGTCTGAACAATGGTAAGGCCGAGACCTGATCCGCGCCGCTTGCCAGTTTTGGTGGTGAAAAAGGCCTCGAACACCTTATCCTTGATATCAGTTGGTATGCCGCTTCCAGTATCGCTTACGTCGAGCCTAATGTACTCGCCGGCTTCAAACCCGTCGTAGCGCTGGAATGGTCTGTCTACGTACACATTCCGCGTTCTTACGGTCAAAAGGCCGACTTCCTGCATGGCCTCTCGTGCGTTGGAAAGAAGGTTAGAGATCACTCGCAAGAGTTGGGCTGCCGATCCGGTGAGGAGAGGGCAGGTCGCACCCAGATCTAGCTCTAGCATCAGAGAGGGGGGGCGGTCAGGCATGTGGTCGATGGCTTGCTCGATAACTCGGTGAAAATCCAATAACTCGTGCTCGAAGTGACCTCTTCGGCCAAGGGTCAGCAAATCCTGGTTTATTTCGGCGATCCGCTTCGCCGCCAGAGTCATGCTGTCGCAGAGTTGAGAGCTCGGATGGCCGGCGGGTAGCTCCCTTTTTATCAGCTCTGGATAGGCCGCAAGTGGCCCCAGCAAATTGTTGAAGTCATGCGCGACCTGGCTGGCGATTCTCCAGACGGTCTCAAGCCGCTGCGCCCGGATAAGCTTCTCCTCCATCTGTTTGCGCTCGGTGATGTCGAAAGCCAGCCCGATCAAGCCCACGACGGCGCCAGTCTCGTTCTTGATGGGCACCTTGCGGGTGGACACGGCAACCCGGTCCTGACCGTTGACGATCTGTTCCTCTACCACGACCAAGGGTTCGCCGGTCTCCACCACCTGCGCGTCGTCGGCCCGGTATTTGTCGGCCAGATCCCTGGGAGAGAGAGCATAGTCGGTCTTGCCAGCGATCTCGCTCTGGGAGCAGCTGACGGCGTCGCAAAACTGCTGATTCGCGGTTATGTAGAAGCCATCCTTGTCTTTGAAGAAGGCGTATGCGGGCAGACTGTTGAGCAAGGCAGTTACTTCCCGCTCGCGCTGCCGCAGCATTTCCTCAGCCCGTTTGCGCTCGGTTATGTCGCGCGCAATTCCTTCGACGGCGACCAATCTCCCGTTTTCGTCATAGATGAAAGTGTTGCGCTGCTCGGTCCAGATCACCCGGCCATCTTTGCGTAGCCAGCGCATCTCGAACTCTCGGCCGGCGCTGACCGGATCGGCCAAGTAGCTCTGGAGCCGCGAGAGGTCATCCGGGTGCACCCGATCAAGCAGAAGCTGCGGATTGTTGTAATACTCCTCGGGGCTATATCCGCTTATGGTCGTCGCCACCGGGCTCGCGTACTCGAACCTGAGTTCTGGAATCAACCGCAGGCGGTAGATGAGATCCTGGGCGTTGTCGGCAAGCAGCCGGAAACGCGCTTCGCTTTCTCGCAGAGCTTCCTCCGTTCGCCTATGCCTGGTAATGTCGCGGGCGATTCCTGAGAAGCCCACCATTCGACCAGTCGTGTCTCTGACCGGGGATATTCGTACCGACACGTCGATGGGCGTTCCATCCTTGCTCACCCGCACGGTTTCGAGATGTTCAATGTGCTCGCCTCGCTCGAGCTTCTCAATGCAGGTCGATAGTTCGGCAGAGCGGTCGGGTGGAAAAATAATGGAAACTGGTTGCCCCTTGGCCTCCGCGGCGGTGTAGCCGTAGAGCCGTTCCGCACCGCCGTTCCAGCTTACGATGGTTTGGTTGAGGTCCACTGCAGTGATGGCGTCGTCGGAAGATTCCACGAGGGCCGCCACCTCCGAGAGCGTTTCTTCCTTTCGCTTGCTCTCGGTTATATCGACGCCAATACCGATGATGTTCCCCGCGATTGCGCCAGGTTCACGAGGGCCATCCGAGTCCCAGATTAGAGTCTTCAAAGAGCCATCTCTTGCCGTCAGGATCATCTCGTAGTCAGTGACCGGTCCAGACTTGAATCGCTCGCATAGCTCAGCGACCTGGCGGCGCCGTTCCCCCGGATAAAAGATCCTCCACCAGTTCTTTCCTTTCAGTTCCTCGGGACGATAACCGGTGACCCTGGTAACGGCCTCGTTGGCGTAAAGGATCGTCCCATCTGGGCTCAGCTCGCTGACGATGGCGGGCAGGCGTGACAGCAACGCCTGGTATTTGATTTCCCCTTGCCTCAGCGCCTCCTGGGCCCGGTGCAGGATCACCGGCACGGTGATCAGATCGCTCGCTTCTGGGTTCAATCGATCGGTTACCGCCTTCTTCACCGCGGACTCGGCTTCAACCAGTTGCTGGATTAGTTCTGTCACGTTGCCGTCGAACTCATTGGCCTGGTGAACACCTTCGATCATTTTGGATCTCCCTTGAACGATTCGGAGGAAATGCTACGCCCCTTCACTTGATCTATTTCGCTTTCGCTCGCCTTGGTGGGAAAAAGCAAACTATTGCGAATGGCTTAGCAGATTCGATAGACTCTAGCAGCGCCTTTGGCGCCGGTGTGAGGGTTCAGTTATTTGTCGCGAGCTCGGAATCACCAGAGACTTCTCGGCAAGAGGGTCGACGCTGAAGCCCTGCAAAACCGCCAGGAGGAATTCTATTTTAGTGCCTTATACGTGTCAAGCTGAGGAGGTGAACTGTTACCATATGGTGTGACCAACCAGGAACAAGACAGCAGCTTCGCCAGAAGGGCACCGCGATGAAGAGGCTATAAGGATGAGGTCGTGCGCAGTCAGGTGGCCTTCGCAGGCCCGTCGGGACACCGGAGGAGGGGTTATTATCCAGAGACCACCAGATCGAGCCCAAAGACGGAAGTAACGGTGGCGGCGAGCACATACTTGTGACAGGCACGGCTTGGATCCGCTGGCCAGTACGGCCAACAGAGCCGCTGGAAGTCCCAGTCCGATACCTGGAGGAATGGCCACCATAATCTCACCAAGCGGAGACCTAGCCGCTGGCTCCACGGCCAGGCATACGGTACGCTCCGTCGCTTCGCTTCATGTCCCTGAGAGCGGTGGGCGAGTGATTCCTAGCGAAGGTGATTCAAGCCGACCGTCCGCAAGGGAGCTGAGGAGTGTCTCTGACCTATTTCGCCACGGGATAGCCTTCGCCGGCCATCGCTTCCTCGATTTGGGCCACGGTGAGTTTCTGTGGATCGTATTCCACGCTCACTTTCTTGGTGTCGGCGCTGGCTTCGACCTCGAAGACGCCAGGGAGGGCGCCCACCGCCTTCTTGATGGCGTTGACACAATGCTGGCATGAGATGTCGGGAGCCGTCAGAGTTACCTTTTCCACTTGTTTCTCCTTTTTTCGCTTGCGATGTTGAAAGTACCCGCGGGAGGGACTGCTGTGGTCGATGCTAAATGTCCTGATGAGACGCTGCACAAGCTGGTTGGAACAGGTTTGGTTCTTATTGAGCCTTGATTATGCAAGGCGATCAACGGGCGTACATGCCGTAGGGGCGACCCGGGTAGCCTCTGGGCGCGCCCTTGGCAGCGTCCGGTAAGCGCTTTGCTCATCCCTTGCAACTACCTGGCACAGTTGGTTTGAACATAAGGGCGACCGCCGGTCGCCCCTACTGTTGACATCAACGCACCTTGGCCGTCCTGGTGGCCTTCACGCTGCGCCTTTCCGATGGAATTCTTAAGGGTTACAATCAAGGTCTGACCAGAACCAGACAAGCTTAGGCTCTTCCGGGTTTGAACCCCCGTAGTCTGAGCGAGTTACTCACCACAGTGACCGAGCTCGTGGCCATGGCCGCCGCGGCCAGCATCGGATTCAAGAAGCCGTAATCACCCAGAAACGGCCTGAGCGCTTCGGGAACCCCTCCTCCAAAGAAGGGGTACAGGATACCAGCGGCTACCGGTATGAGAATGGTGTTGTAGAAGAAGGCCCAAAAGAGGTTCTGCTTGATAATCTGCATCGTCTTTTTGCTGAGAGATATGGCCGTAACGACGCCTTTGAGGTCCCCGCTGATCAGAGTAATGTCGGAGGCTTCCATGGCGACATCAGTTCCAGTGCCGATAGCAATTCCCACGTTGGCCTGGGCCAGGGCCGGGGCATCATTAATGCCGTCGCCGACCATCGCCACGACTTTGTCCCGCTGCTGTAATTCTTTGACCTTGTCGGCCTTCTGCTCCGGCAGAACCTCGGCCAAAACCATGTCGATGCCCACCTGTTTGGCAATGGCTTCCGCGGTGCGCGAATTATCACCGGTCAGCATATAGACCTCGAGCCCCAACCGGTGGAGCTCCCGTACGGCCTCGGCGGAATTTGGCTTGAGAGTGTCAGCCACGGCGATGATTCCGACCACCCGTCCGTCAATTGCCACGAACATCGAGGTTTTGCCCTCGCTGGAGAGCTTCGCGGCCGTCTCCTCCAGGCCATTCAGCTCAAGGCCAAGGTCTTTAATAAGCCTTAGATTGCCGAGAGCCAGTAGCAGGCCATCAACCCTAGCTTCAATACCGTGACCAGGAATGGCTCTGAAGTCTGTAACCTCCAGCATAGCGAAACCCTTTTCTTTGGCGCGATCGACGATGGCCTGGCCGAGGGGGTGTTCTGAGTCTCGCTCTGCCGCCGCGGCCAGGCTAAGCAGCCGGTTCTCGTCCATCTCCTGGACCAAAACCACGTCTGTGACTTTGGGCTGCCCGATGGTCAATGTGCCGGTCTTGTCGAGAACGATGGCCGAGATTCTATGCGCCGTTTCCAACGCTTCGGCACTGCGAATCAGCACCCCATTCTCGGCGCCTTTGCCGGTGCCTACCATAATGGCCGTTGGCGTGGCCAGCCCCAGGGCGCAGGGGCAGGCGATTATCATCACGGCTACAAAGTTGAGCAAGGCAAACGTGAAGGCCGGTGCGGGACCCAGGAAGTACCAAACTAGGAAGGTGACAGTGGCGATTGCGATTACGCCCGGGACAAAATAACCCGAGATAACGTCGGCCAGGCGCTGGATGGGAGCTTTAGAGCCTTGGGCCTCTTCCACCAACCTGATGATTTGGGCGAGAACGGTGTCTTTGCCTACTTTGGTCGCTTCAAAGCGGAAGCTTCCGGTCTTGTTGATGGTCGCTCCGATGACTTCGTCTCCAGGGTCTTTCTCCACAGGAATGCTTTCGCCGGTTATCATGGACTCGTCCACCGCCGAGCGGCCTTCTCTAATCACCCCATCCACCGGGATCTTCTCCCCGGGCCGGACGACGATCACGTCGCCGATCAGTACTTCCTCCACGGGAATATCCACTTCGGACTCGTTCCGGATCACTCGCGCTGTTTTGGCTTGCATTCCGATCAGGTTCTTGATGGCCGCTGACGTTTGCCCTTTGGCCCGGGCTTCGAGGAAGCGACCGAGCAGGATGAGGCCGATGATGATGGCCGCCGTGTCGAAGTAGATATCGGACATACGCCCGGCGGCTGAGAAAGCTCCCGGAAGGAGTATAGCGGCGACGCTATAGAAATAAGCGGCCGACGTCCCGACGGCGATCAGCGTGTTCATATTGGCGCTGGCGTGCTTCAAAGAGGCCCACGCGCCTTTGTAGAACTGCCAACCAGCCCAAAACTGAACAGGGCTCGCCAGGGCCCACAGAAGGTAGCGATTATTCAGGAAACTTGGCACCCATGGAAACCACTCTGGAAAACTCCCGAGGAAGATAATGACTCCCAGCGCCAGCGCGAAGATAGTCTTGTTTCTAAGAGTCTGGATTTCTCGGCGATGCAACTCCTCGACGTCGACAGGCCTGATGCGAACGGCCTCGGCGGCCGCTGGTGTTGGCGTCTCCACGACACCGTAGCCAGCATCTTCCACGGCCCGGCGGAGCGTTGCCATAGACACTTTGCTGGAGTCGAATTCGACGGAGGCTTTCTCGGCGGCGAAATTGACATTAGCCACCGTCACGCCGTCCACTTTTCGCAGCGCTCGTTCGATCCTGGCGGCGCAGGAGGCGCAGGTCATACCGGTCAGGCCGAAAGAGGTTTTGGAAGGGCCTCCGCTGGCCTTAGTCTTATCCTCAACCACGTCGTAGCCAGCACCCTGGACCGCTTTGATCAGCTCCTGAACTGATACCTTCTCAGGCTCGTAATCGACCGTCGCTTTTTCAGTGGCAAGATTGACCCTGGCGACCACCACTCCGTCGACCTTATTCAGAGTCTTCTCAATCCTGGCCACGCAGGAGGCGCAGGACATTCCCTTGATGGGCAGCGTGGCTCTTGCGGTTTTCTCATCTGTGGCTGCGGTTCCCATCGGCATTCACCTCTTCGTGAGACTCAGTGTCCAGGGTCCACTTGCCTCACAATGATTTCCTTAAGGCGCTTTCGCGAGATCATTGCTGGAGGAGCAGCAGGCGTCTCCAGGGGAACCTACTACTCCCTCGTTAGTCAGAGAGACGAGATCCTCCTGAGCCCAGAGCCGGCCGTCGGTCAAGGACTTATTGTACTTAAGGCTACCCAGTAACTCGTCCACCATTTTCTCCATATCTCCGGAGCGCGCGGCTTCTGAGACGCAGGTCAGCAAGTGGTTGCGGAGGACAATCCGGTTGACCTTTTCCAGGGATGCCTGCACGGCCGCAACTTGCTTCATGACGTCGACGCAGTATACGTCCTGTTCGACCATTTGCTGAATACCCTGGAGGTGGCCTCGAATCACGTTGAGCCTCAGAAGGGTGTCCTTCTTTAGTTCTGGTAACATCTCTTGTTCCCCGCTATCCCACCCCAGGTGGGGTGGGTTATTTCATATATTATATTGTCAACTCGAGTTCTTGTCAATACTTTTTGGGGAAAATGTTCAGTCAGTTGCCGGGGTTGAACGATCTTTCCAGGAGACGGCTGGCGACGGACAGGGGCGACCAGCCGGTCGCCCCGGGGCAGACGTACTCTAAGGGAAGATCCGGCTTCTAGGGCGTTGCGGCGGGGCTGGGCAGCCCTAGCCCAGCAATCTCCATCATTGACTGCATGGTGGCCTGCATTTGCTGCATCGTCTGCAGCAAGGCCTGGGTTTCTTGTGGGCTCATTTGGCCCATAGCCGGTCCCATCTGGGCCATCATTTGGTTCGTTTGACCCATTAGGTTACCCATCTGACCCATCATCTGTTGCATCTGAGGTTGACTCATCTGTGACGCTTGCGAGATCATCTGCTGGTGCATCCCCTGCATTTGACGTCCCATTCCACCCATGGCTCCCGGCGCTCCCGGCTCGACTGTGGGGCCGGGCGTACCCTGGCCTATCACCTGCATCATTCCCATCATCGTGCGCTGCATTTGACTCATCGTCGGTGCCATGGTGTCTCGCCCTCCCGGGCTCATCATCTCCATGGCTGGTTGCATCTGGGCCATAAATTGGCCCATCTGACCGGTCATAGTGGCTAGCTGTTCGGCCATCTGCGTCGACTGCATTGAATTCATCTGGGGAACACTTCGCGCCAGTTCCTGGATGTTGCGTTGCAGAGTGAGCATCTTCTGTTGAAGCTGCTGCACGTCGCCGGTCATCCCGGTGCCACCCTGGGACACTCCAGGTGTTCCGATCGGGCCAGACACGGAGGTTGGAAGTTCAGCAGTAGTAGGAGCTGTCGTGGCAATCGTGGTGATCCCCGCTGTGGGAGTCTCAAGACATGGCTGGGAGACCGTTGAGGTGGGACTTGGCGTCGGTGGTGTCCCACCGCAGGCCGAAAGCAACAGACCGATGGCGATGGTCGCGGCCATCGCAGATGAAACCTTTCTCATCTTTCCTAACTCCTTCTAAGCGACTTGTTCGACTGTCGAGATAACCTCTCCTTCAGTGCGCAGGCCATCCGTGCTTGCGACATCGTCTGCCTCCTGTTTGAGGTAGAGGCGCAACTGGCTCAAAGCCTACTCTAGGGCAAACCTCGCCTCGGTGAGGGAGTGCTGGAGAGAGAAGGATAGTGTTTCAGAGGTCAATGGCAAGGTACCTGGTCACCGGCCAACAAGCTTAGCAAGTAATGTGCCAGTGGCCAAGGCGCTCCGGCCTGATTTGACTTGACCCAAGGCTGCTGCAACTTTTATAGGCGGCCGCAAGGGGCTGCAGGCCACGGTCCGCACCGGTGCGCAAAGAAGGGGAGGAACCCCCCTCGCGGAGGGGCCCCTCCCCTTTCTTCACTGAAGGCGAAGGCCGGGTATCCTGTCTCCACCGAACGGCCCGTTATTGGCCGGAACGGGCGACCTTCTCATAGAGGGCGGCGAAGTTGATACCCCAGCCAAGGCCAAACACCCGGCCGGGGAATAGCCGTTTGTCGTTGGGGTTCCAATAAACCTCCTTAACCCGCTCCAACGTAGGAGGTCGAAAGTCGTAAGGGACCCCGAGAATGAGACCGTGCCACGTTCTCTGCTCGGGCGGTTTCGAGAGTTCTCGTATTACGGCCCCAACGAGCAGCACAATCAGCGTCACCACGACGAGCTTCCTTAGCTTCTTCAGCAGTTTCTTCACCACACACCTCCATGTCGCTGTTTGTTCGTAACTGACTCTAGCCAGCGGTGGCTTAGATCGTTCCTTCGGCTCTAGCTGTCCTGTATCTCCTGATCGCAGCGAGGACCACGGCCCCGATTCCGAAGAGAATGGTGACTATCGCGACAACGATATTCAATATCGGCACGGCGGAAAGAATCGCCAGGATGACCAGACCGAGCAGCAGTGCCCAGTAGAAGAAGCCTCCAAGGTCCCGTCTCCAGAGACCCAAGACTCTCTCTCCGATGAATAGACCCACGAAGACGCTGGCGAAAACGAGAAGGATCGCGTAAATGCCGAAAATGACAAGGCCGATAGCCGCTCCGCCAAGTAAGAAGCCGGCGATTAGAACGGCCAATCCCAGTAGCGGGGCCGCAATGAAGGTGAGCAATCCCCACCCAAAGGTCCGAAGGGGAGACTGGCCAATTGTGCGGGCTACTCCCGTCGCGGTACGAGGGAATAACAAGAGCAGAAGAGCGCCCAGGATCAGAGGTGACACAAGCCCTTTGAGACCACTAACGAATAGCAGCCAGACCCGCTCGGCCAGGGAGGGAACGCGACGCTCAGGAGGCTCGGTGCGAGCGGTTACGCCGCCGATGGTCGCGCCTGGTCGAATATCGGCCTGGTTTTCGCTTTCATAGTGAAGATTACCGCCAATGCGCGCCGAGGGTTCAAGAGTGAGGTTATTGACTTGAACGTCGACATCCTTTCCCACCGCTCCAGAAATGGTCAACTGGCCCAAGGAGCCCCGCAGCCGGCCCTCAACCGCTCCGGCCACGTGAGCCGTTCCACCGGCCAGAATTAGGTCTCGACCAATTGTACTCCCTGCGGAGATGTCTAGAATGCCACCAGCGATCACAACGTCCTTCGCCACCCGGCTCTCAATGGTCACGTTTCCGCCGGCGGCGCGGATGCTGCCTCCAACCGGGCCGGCAATTCGCACCTGTCCGCCTGCGGCGGACACACTCCCACTGATGACTCCAGTGACCATCACTGAGCCACCGCCAACAAATAGGTCTCCATTGACAGTGCCGGCCACGTTTACTGTTCCTCCAGTGACATACAAATCGTCGTTGATTACCTCTTCGGGACCCACCGTAACGTTATTTCCGTTGCGCAGTTCGGCGGCCAAGGCTTGTGAAGAGGTGAAGACCAATAGACCGAGAACAAACAGGGCGGCGACAATTCTCTTTTTCATTGCGCTACCTCCTTGCCGATCTTTCACTAATCTCTACGCTTTCCATAAGGCCGAGATGGTCGACGAGGGCGCAGCGGAGACGATGAGGTTAAGAACCGAACCCCTGGAGGCTGTCATCACAATCGAACGATCGACGAGCAAGAACCGTGCCGCGAGTTCAGGCTGCGTCTACCTCTCTGATGATTCTGTCCGTTTCCGCCGAGACAGACCGCCCAGCATGATGATGCTTGCAGCCGCTCCCCCTCCCAGAACAGGCAGCATCTTCGCCATGTACGGCGTGCCCTGGAGAACCAAATCAGAGGCCACTATCACAGCTGGCCAGATAATGGCGACCCCAATAATGCCCACCTGCCATTGTCTACACATCCATTTCTCCTCCTTCGCTTTTCTCCTCGCCGCGTTGATCAGATCTGGTTGAGCGGTATCTGAACCCGGTCGGGCAATTGTGCTGAGGTTTTCCCTCGGCCATATACTGAATAGCGGGTTACAAATCCCAGCCTCGGCCGGCTCCTGGCCAACCTCCCTCAGGTTACGACGGTGGTGAGGCCTGTCGCCGTCGATGAAACCTGCAGGAGGTTTCAGGCGTGCTGCCTACTCATATCTCAGAGCCTCGGCCGGATAGATCCGGCCGGCCTGCCGAGCCGGGAAGAAGGTGGTCGAGAGAGACACGAGGTATGAAATCACCACGATCAAGGCGATAGGGAACCAGGGTGCCTCAAAACGAAAGCCCGGCATATCCTTAGCCACGTAATTGACCATATTGAAAGAGAGCACCAGCCCCAAGACCACCCCGATCATCACTCCAAGCAGGGTGATGAACGACGACTCCAGCAGAAAGCTAAGCTGCACCATTCCTGGCTGATAGCCGATGGCGCGAAGCACGCCTATTTCCTGCCGGCGTTCCACCACCGCCCTCATGCTTATCACTCCCAGGGCGGCCACGCCTACGACAAGGCCAAGGCCCATAAAGCCTTCCATCAGAAGGGTTATCGAATTTCCCATTCGATTCTGCTCCTGGATTTGCTCGGCCAGGACTCTGCTCTTCATTCCGTTTTCCAGGAAGTCGGAGTCGAGAGCGTGGGATACCTGAGAGGCGTCGACCCCTGGCTTCAGTCTAATGAAGTACGAAGTAAGGGGAAGGGGCACTGGAACCGCTTTCGAAAAGGCCGAATACGACAGGTAAAGGCCGGCGGCGTCGCTGACTTGATCTATCACTCCGACGATGGTGTATTTCGCGGTGAGGCCGCTTCGGGGTTCTCGGATCTCGATCTGCGTCGGCGGCAGTACCTTGTCCTCTAAGTAGAACCCTTCGAGCTTGAAGTTAACCGGGCCCATGGTCATTGCAGACTGCGTCTTGCTCGGCACGGCGCGAGAATCAATCACGACGTAGTTCGGATGAGTCTTGAGGGACTCCCACACCTCCCGATCGCTGTTGAAACCATCGGCCTTCAGCATGAATTTGAACCCGGTCGACTGGAGATAGCTGTCGTCGGCCAGGTTGGTCAGATACGGGCTCCAACTCTGCTTGGAGGCGCCGACCTGGCGGGATTCGGTCAGCATAGCCGTCTGCCCGGCGACAACTTCGACATCTTGCGCTTTCAGATCTTTGGACGAGGCGATGGACGCTTTGATGTCCTTAACAGGGTTGTTGTAGCTTACGTCAGCTCTGATGTCGTACCCGCCAGTGAGGGCGCTGACGTTCTGAAGGGCCGTGTTGCTCGTGTTGACGAGGACGGTCATCGCTATCAAAGTGAAGACAATCAAGGCAAACATGGCCAGGGTGAGTCCCGTTCGAAACTTGTAAGTCATCGGGTAGGATACGGCCGTCTTGAGCACCGGCGCCAGTTGCCCGATTCGCCCCAGCGTTCGGGTGAGGGCCTTGAGGAGAAGATCATCATTATAGACGACCGTCCAGATCCCTCCGGCCACGACCATTACTCCCGAAAGAAAAAACATCTCGATGCCGCTGCTCATCTTGGGCAGGAAGGCATCAAAAGTGTCAAATGGGAGCAACCACCAGACCAGAAGGGCCAGGCCCCCGAAGCTGAAGGCGAGGCGATCGCGAAGTTCGGGCCGCAGGCCCGCCCGGCGCAGCCCCCAGCGGATCACCAGCGTAAGGCCGATTAGGCCCAGCGAGGCGCCGGCGCTGAAGAGGAATGCTGTGGTGATGGAGACGCCCCAGGGGACCAGGACGGCGCCGGCCAGGATTCCCAGAATTCCAAAGACGAGCCCCCTCTTTCCTTCGCGCGGGGACTGGTGTTCGGGCAGATCGCGGATCGCAGCCACGATGTTCAGACGGCTTACGCGCCAGGCGGAGACGGTCACGACAATGAACGCCATTAGCATTCCGATGCAGTACGAGACGATTACCGTTCTAGCGGTGAACCGGAAAGCTATCTCCAGCCCCTCGACGGAAAAAATATTGCCCAGCAGATACACCATCACGAAACTAACCACGAGGCCCAGGCCGACGCCAACCAGAGCGGCGGCCAGGTCGTAGAAAGTGCCTTCGAAGAGGAACATTTCGATGAGGTTCCGCCTCTGGGTTCCGATGGCGCGAGCCATCCCCATCTCCGGCTTCCGCTCGGCCGCCAGCATTACGAATATCAGAAAGATCAGTAGGACTCCGGCGAGGATGGAGAAGAGGCCCATCACCGTAAACATACTGGTGAACGCGTTGCCCGCAAGCTCAGCCATTTTCAAGGCATCCTGCTTGACTGGATTTACGTCCAGGTTGGCTCCCGCGAGGGAAGCCCTCAACCTATCGACAACTTCAGAAGTGTAAACGACGCTATCGTCCATACCTCCCTGATTGGACACCAGGATTGTATTGATTTTCCCCGGTTGGTTGAACATAGTCTGGGAGCGCGAAAGAGATACAAGCACCGTGGAGGTGTTACCACCGATCCCGCCATTCTTGACGATGTCTTTGACCTTGAAGGTGACGGGCTTCTGCCCGAGGTAGAGCTGAAGCTCGTCGCCGGGCTGGGCCTCCAGTTCTTTAGCAGCCGCTTCGTTGAGGTAGACCTCGTCGGCACCCAGTTGCTCGGTGGAGATTTTATGGCCGGACTTGTTGGTCAATTCCCCCAAGCCCCCCGCTTGAGCTGAGTCAAAGCCGCTGACGGTGGCTCTGGGCTCGTTTTGGCGAGTCTTGAGATCGACCAAAGGTACGGTCTCACCAATGGAAGGAAGCAATCCGTCGATGCGGTCAAATCCCTGGGTGTCCTGGCGCAGTTTCTCGTAAGTGGCTATCGGGAAATATGTGGGCGCGCTGGACGATCCCCGTGACATTCCCTGAGGTCCTTGCGCCATGATTTGGATTTGCCCCACTTTGATGGTTTCGTCGATAGTGCCAAGCTGTTTCAGGGCGGTGAGCTTGACGGTGTAGCTGAGGGTGTCGCCGGTAGAGAAAGCGGCGGAGATGATAAGCGTGCTCAACATCAAGCCAACCACGATCAGGACTGTTTGACCACGTCGCCGAGGGACGTTCCGTACACCCAGCTTGAACATCAGGGGACTGCGCAGAGCAATGAACGAGACGATGGCCATGCAGACGAGAAACAGCGCCAGAGCCACCACCATGATGCTGTTCATTGGAATGCCGAAGATTGCTTCCATCCTGAGCTCCTTCTCGTGCGTCTAAGCGTTTGAACGTTCAAACGTCGAGACGTCATTTGGCGCATTGTTAGAGGTGCGACGCTAAAGCGGGTGGTGGTAGGCCTAGGCACCATCAATAATGCGGCCGTCTCGCATCTTGACAATCCTGTCGGCCCGCTCGCCGACCTCCTTTGCGTGGGTCACGAGAACGAAGGTCTGCTGATTCTCTTTATTCAAACGGCACATCAAGTCCATAATGTGACCTGAAGTCTCACTGTCCAGGTCTCCAGTTGGTTCGTCAGCCCAGATGATGGCTGGCTCGTTGGCCAGAGCCCGGGCGATGGTTGCCCTCTGGCGCTCACCACCAGACAGTTCGGCTGGCCGGTGATCAGCCCGTTCGCCGAGCCCCACCATCTCCAGTGCTCTTAATGCGCGCTCTCGAGCCTCTTTGGGTCGGGAGCCCGACACGAGCAACGGCAGTTCGACGTTCTCGACAGCACTAAGGACCGGGAGCAGGTTGTAGAACTGGAAAACGAAGCCCATTCTCTTGGCGCGGTACTCGGTTCTCTCCCGGTCTGACATCTTGCTCAGTGAGACCCCGTCTATGAGTACTTCCCCGCCGCTCATTTCGTCCAGACCGGAGAGGCAGTTGAGCATAGTGGTCTTCCCACACCCACTGGGGCCCATTATGGCCACCATTTCTCCTCGCCGGATGCTGAGGTCGACGCCTCGAAGAGCGTGAACTTGCACTTTCCCAGTATCATAAGTTTTCTTCACCTGGTTGGCCACCACAATACTATCGTTGTCTGCCAATTCTTCCTCCTGTTGGTTTGAGGCCTGATCCGTTGTGGAAACCGGAATGAGCCGTGGAAAAAAGTGACCTCACGCGATCATCCCAGGAACATCTGATCCGCTTCTTCCGATCCGTTGTCAAATTCCTTGCCCTCTCCTGCGGCCACCGCGGGATCGTGGTGGGTCTTCCGGAGCGGGATTTCCCGCAGGAACAGGGTTGTAATCAGAGCGAGCACCATAACTACGACTCCAACGGTGAAGAGGCTTGTGATGGCCGTCGACAGACTGACGTGTATGGCCGTCATAAGCTGCTGGAAGAGTTGCTGACCCTGCGGTCCGAACGCGGCAAAGCCCTTCTGGATCTTGCTTGTCGCCTCCGGAGAGAGGAGAATTTGGGGGTTCTGAAGCGCAGCTAGCTTCTCCGGCGGAACGGCCGCTTTGAGCGCGGCGGGAAGGTTGGCCTGCAGGGCGCTGTGGAAATTATTGGTCATAATTGAGCCCAGGATAGCTACCCCGATGGTGCCGCCGATAGAGCGAAAGAACTGGAGGCTAGCCGTCACCTCACCAAGCTGGCGGAAGGGGAAGGCGTTCTGCACCACGATGGTGAAAAGGCTCATCATCACGCCTATGCCCAGACCAGTGATGACCATGTTCACCATAACGGTTCCTTCGCTGGTAGTAGTGCCCATCCGCGAAAGGAGGAACATGCCAACGGCGGCGATGCTGAAGCCAAGGAGAGCCGGGATTTTGTAGCGTCCAGTGCGGGAGAGGACTTGCCCACCGATTATGGCACTGGTGATGAACCCAAGCATCATTGGCGTCAACACCACCCCGGAGTTGGTAGCGCTCACCCCAAGGACGCCCTGAACGAAGAGCGGCAAGTACATTATGGCACCGAACATTCCCATGCTGACCAGGAACGTGGCGATAACCGACACCGAGAAGATGCTGTTCTTGAATAAAGAGGGGCTGAGGACCGGCTCTGGCGAGCGGATTTCGATCAAATAGAAGGTTACAAACAGCGCCAGCGCCACGGCGAGCAGTCCGATGATCTGCACGGAGACCCAGTCGTACTGCGATCCCGCCCAGGAGAAGGCTAGCAGCATCGGTGTGGTAGCCGCGATCAATACGGTTGCACCTAGGTAGTCGACCTGATGCTGCTTGTGGCGGCTCACTCTCGGCAGGGCCACGGCGGCCATCAAAATGGCGAGAACACCGATGGGCATATTGACGTAGAAGACCCAGCGCCAGCCCCAGTTATCGGTGATCCAACCGCCCGCGGTTGGGCCGACGACCGTCGCCAAGCCAAAGACGGCCATTATCAGGCCCTGCCATTTGCCTCGCTCGGAGGGTGGGAAGAGGTCGCCGACGATGGCCTGGACGATGGGCATCATCGCCCCGGCGCCGAAACCCTGGATGGCCCGAAAGATGATCAGTTGGGTCATATCCTGGCTAAGGCCGGAGAGGGCTGATCCGGCCAAGAAGAGCGCCATTCCGCCCAGGAAGAAGATCTTGCGCCCATAGATGTCGGAGAGTTTCCCATAAATGGGCACCATAACCGTCGAGGTGAGCATGTAGGCCGTGAAGACCCAGGCGTAGTGTTCGAGACCATTTAGCTCGGCGATGACCCTGGGCATCGCCGTACCCACGACCGTTTGATCCACCGCCGCCAGGAGCATTCCTACCATAATCGCGGCGAGGACCATGAGGATCCGGGCGCGGCTCAACGTGTCCCCAAGGCTCTGACGGGTGTAGGCGCTGGATCCTGCCTGGGTAGTTGTGTTTGCCAAGGGGATGCCTCCTAAGGTTTCAGTGTCCAGCGGCCGTAAAGAGACGCGGCCGAGATGCGAGCGGGCCGTGTTAGCGACCGGAGAGCACCACGGCCTCCAGGGCGCGCAATCCCTGTGCCAGGGCGGCAAGATCCTCATCGCTGAGCCGGTCGAGCCACTCCCGAAAGCGCTCCCTGCCATCGGCGTGGAGTTGTGCAACCAAATGCTCGCCTTTGAGGCTGAGGCGCGCGAAGGTTCGGCGGCGATCGACGGAGTCTTCGGCACGCTCGACGTATCCAAGGTGAACGAGCCGGTCCACCAGAATGCTCGCCGCAGGATTGCCGATACCGAGAGTCTGAGCTAGTCCACTGATCGATTGAGATTCGTGCTCGGAAAGGGAAAAAAGGGCCTTGATCTGGGCCATAGTCAGATCGAGTTCGAGCCAGATTGGAGCGCTTGTCTTCTGAGTTTCTAAAATGATCGATTTCTGGGCTCGCAGCGCCTCGTTGACCAGATCCTCGTGCGTTGTTGTCTTCACCGGAGTAGTCCCCTCCTCCACAAGAGATCGGCCTCAACCATAGCACACTGCCTTCTGTTTGTCAAACTATTGCTGTTTCACAATCATTTTGATAATGGCAAATCATTAGGCCATGTATAGCGACTGGAATCTATCTGGTTCCGCAGTCGAATTCACCGGGGCGCTACCGCCTTGGATTACAGGTTCTAAGTTAGCTCGGCGTGACTTTGCTCAGCGAGGCCCTTGCCGTGGCTTTGCGAGCGGGGATACTCCCTTCAGATAATCTGGAAGAGTAAAGCGCAGGCCGAGAAAAACTGCTCCCCGACCCTTCCCCCTGGGCCGGGGAGCAACAAAGGTGAGCTGGAGAAGACGCAATTCGAGGACGGGATCAACCTACCACGGGGTCGCCAAAGAGATTGCGCTGACTGCGACCGTAGAATCGCTCCAGCCAAACCGGGCATCCCTGACAGCGCCCGTCACATAGATCAGCCATTCCTCGGCCGAGGTCTCGCATTTCGATCCCGGTGACCATCAATTGGCAGACTGTGCGCATCGGCGCCGATTCCTCTGCCGGTTTATGAAACTGAGATAGCATCTTGGCTACTGCTTCTTCAGCTTTCATCGTTCTTGCCTCCTTACCCTAGTCGTGGTCCGGACGCAGAGAACACCGTTGTTCATGTCCAATCCGAGAGTCGCCCACACTCAAAAAGCCATCTAATAAACAGGAATCGCCTGTTCTCGTCTGTCGCTTCATCGTAGTAACCGCATTCGTAGCGGTGTCTCACGAGCATAAGTCGGAGGATCTCTTGATCTCGAAATCCAAGGTCAAGCAGCTTGATTACCGAACCTTCGGTTCGATTTGGATCCTCCGGCTCACTTGCCATCTTCGGTCTTGCCCCCGCCGCACATCATTGTCAGGCTGCCGAGACGTTAGGTTTCATCTATATAAATACGTTCTGGACAGTCAGAAGTTTCACCTTTTCATTCCAATTTCAATCTTATCGCAAGCCGGGTCTCCTGCCATCAGACGATGGCCCAGTTTTCGTATGGTTAGTAGCCTCACACTCCCTCGGTCTTTGGTCTCACTTGAATACCTATTGGTCGTACGCCTTCCTATCCAACTGGATTCTGTGGCCAAATGAGCGGACTCTAGGCCTTTGGTCTGGTCTTGAGTTCGGTGCGGTCTTTTAGTATTATTAAAGAGTAACACTGGATTATTGGGTCGATGGGGAGACTCCTAAGGTTGATCGTCGAGACGCAGAACTTGACCAAATACTACGGCCCATCGCGTGGCGTCGAAAACCTCGACCTCGAGGTGATGGAGGGAGAGATCTTTGGCTTCCTCGGCCCCAACGGTGCGGGCAAAACCACGACGATCCGGCTTTTGCTAGACCTTATCAGACCTTCGCGAGGATTTGCGCGCATTCTCGGTTGGGACGTCCAGAAAGAGGGCACCAGGCTTAAACGCTTTGTAGGCAACCTCCCGGGTGAGCTCAAGCTTTACGAGAACCTGACCGGTGCTCAGTTTCTGAGCTTTGTAGCGAGCATGCGTGGTGGAGTCGACCTTAACTACCAGAGGGATTTGGTCGAGCGTTTCGAGCTTGACCTCAGCATGCGCATTTCCTCCTACTCGCACGGGATGAAGCAGAAACTGGGCCTGGTCCAGGCTATCTTCCATCGTCCTAAGCTGGTTCTTCTCGACGAGCCAACCCAGGGTCTCGATCCGCTGATGCAGCAGGAGTTCTATCGTATCCTGCTGGAGCTGAAGCAGTCCGGGTGCGCTGTTTTCCTTTCCTCGCACGTTTTACCGGAGGTGGAGCGGACGTGCGATCGAATCGGCATAATACGTGATGGGCATCTGGTCGCCGTGGAGAGTGTGGAAGAGATCACGCGGAAGGCGGCGCGTCACATGGAGATCACCTTTGCCAGACCAGTCCCGGCGAAGGAGTTTGAATTGGCCAGGGTATCGGACGTGATCGCCGAAGGTAACACACTTCGCTTTTCCGTCCGGGGCAATGTTGACGATTTGATAAAACACTGCGCACGTTTCCCAATTGTGGATCTGTACTGCGAGAAACCCTCGCTTGAAGACGTTTTTCTAGCCTACTATCGACAAGAAGATGTTCAGAAGTCTGTTTAGCAAGACACTGTGGGACGAACGCTGGGCGGTGGCCGGGTTCGGCCTGGGGTTGGCCGTGCTGGCGGCAATGATGGTGGCGATTTACCCTTCGGTGGCCGCCGGACCCCAGTTTGGCCAGCTGATCGAGAGCTATCCGTCCGCCATAAGATCTATGTTTGTGGGGTCGATCAAGGATTTCAATTCCCTGGCCGGTTTTCTGAACTTGGAATTCTTTAATCTGATGTATCCCATGATTTTGGCGATCTTCATCGTTCTGCTGGCCAGTGGTTTCGTAGCAGGGGAGGAAGACAACGGGACGATGGACCTTCTTCTCTCTGTCCCGATTCCGCGTTGGCGGGTTGTAGCGGAGAAATACGCAGCGTCCACAATGGGTATTGCCGTGATAGGCCTTCTTACCGTCATAGGTCTTGAAGTGGGAGCCGTGCTGGTGGGTGTCTCCCTCGGCCTGGGCCAGGCTGTAGCAGGCTCTTTCGGGGTGATGCCTCTCATTCTGGCCATTTCTGGATACTGCACTCTCTTCTCTTGCGTCATTCGACACCGCAAGACCGCCGCCCTTGCGGCCGCTGGGTTGACCCTGGTTTTCTATTTTGCCAACGCTCTGGCTCCGCTGGTCAAGGAGTTAGAGACTGTGCGACAAATCTCTGTTTTCTATTACGTCGATAGTTACGAGAACCTCACCAGCGGAGTCAATTGGGCTAACGCTGGTCTTCTTCTTGGATTCGCGGCCATCCTCATAGCCGCCTCCATAACTGCTTTCCAACGCCGGGATATCGCCGTTTGACCGGATGGATGGCACGCTTCTTGCGGCTTGTTCGCTCAGCGCGTTTCGGGTTGCCGTTAGGCAGAGATGCCGGAAATGATGGCGTAGATGAATAAACCCGCCCTACGGTTGTTCTTATTTCGTTCTTCGGCTAGTTACCAGAACTATCCGGCGCAACTGCCTGGCCGCGGTGAGGTTAATCGCTGACGTTCGTTCCCACCGATCGTGCCGTTTCCTCAAAATGGAGAAAGGGTATGGAAAACTCAATACAATGTGAAGACGTCGCCGCTCGTCGGCCCCAGGGCTTGACGAGGCGAGAGAAGATAATCATTCTGGCTGGACTTGGGTTTTTTGCCGTGGCCAGTTGGGCCCTGATGATTTATCAGACGGGTGGGGCGCCCGACTCGATGATTCCTCTGACCGCGCCGAAGGTCTGGATTTTGGAAGCGGGTCTTTTCGTCGCTAGTTGGACGTTGATGGCTGTGGCGATGATGTTTCCTTCAGTGGCCCCGACTGTCCTGACCTACTCGTCTGTATCTTGCCGGCAGCGGGCCAGTGGCATTTCCACGGTGCCGACGTGGATATTCGTTTCTGGCTACGTGGTGGCCTGGATGTCGCTGGGGATTATCGCTTACATTTTCAACTTCTCCCTCGGTTTATCTCTGTCTGGTCATCCACTGATTCACACCTACGGAGTCGTCGTTGGTGGTTCGATCCTGATCTTCGCCGGTCTCTATCAGTTTGGTCCGCTGAAGCGGCTTTGTCTCTCCTACTGCCGGTCTCCGTTGAATTTCTTGCTTAAGACCTGGAGAAACAGCGCCCGAGGCGTTTTCTGGATGGGGATTCAGGAAGGGATCTATTGCATCGGTTGCTGCTGGGCGTTAATGGCCGTCTTGTTCGCCGTCGGAGCAATGAACCTGGCCTGGATGGCTATTCTGGCGCTGGTGATGTTCCTGGAGAAGGGGGTTCCTTACGGCGTAGAAGTTAGCAAAGTGGTGGGTGTGCTATTGGTTGGCGCAGGTTTGATTGTGGGCTTCGGGCCATGGTTGTTCGGCGCGGGACATTGATCACTCTCTAAGTAGGACCATCAAGGAGGTGGCGGGTGGCGAACGAACTCATCACAAGCGGCGAGAAATTGCTCATCAGCGTTCTGGAGAAACTCAAGGATACGGCCAATGTGAACGTCGTCTTCGGAGAGTCGCGAGTCATCGGCGACAAGACTATTATTCCCGTCGCCCTGGTGTCTCACGCCTTTGGGGCCGGATCCGGCGGTGGCAGCGCCGGCCCGGAGGGCGAGGCAATGCATGGAGTGGGTGGCGGAGGAGGTGGAGGTGGCAGGGTCAAAGTGAGACCACTGGGAGTTCTGGAGGTTACGCCGCGAAAGACGATTATCGTGCCGGTGGTTGACGTGACTCGGCTGACCACCTTAGCCCTAGTTGGTCTTTTGACCGTCTTTCTCCTGCGTCGTCGTAAGAGGGCTTAGAGAGTTGTGCCGGTAGGTTCAACCAGCAAATCACTGACAACCTCGATAAACCATTCCCGCCAAATCTTTGCGGGTCGAGGTCAGGGCAGTCTTCGCTTCCTCAGCATACTGATCTCCAGCGTCTCTTCTTCTGTCAAAATGGGTCATTGTGTCGAGCGCGGCCGCGCTCGACACAATGACCCATTTTCTTAAGCAATAGAGGGAGGCAGGTGCGCCGTGCGGCACACCTGCCTCCCTCTATTGCTTGTCCATGGCTGAATCCAACTAGGAAGCGGAGGACAGGCGATGTGGTGAGAAATGGATCACTTCACAGAATTGAGTGAACACAGGCTGTGGTGGTGGACGGCTAGGGACCTAGTTTTCGATGACCCCTTTGGTGCTGGGAATCTGTCTGGCGATGCGCTCATCGATCTGAGTGGCCCCATCCAGCGCCCGGCCCAGAGCCTTAAAAAGGGCTTCGGCGCGATGGTGATCGTTCTGCCCGTGGAGCATGATGGCAAACAGGTTGAGGCGGGCCTCCCTGGAAAACGAGTCGAAGAAGTGCCTGATCAGATCGGTTCCCAAATCGCCCATTCTGGGGCCATCGAAGCGACATTCCAGGACGCAGTAACTTCTCCCTCCCAAGTCCAGCGCCACCATAGCGAGAGCTTCGTCCATTGGCACCAGAGCGTGAGCCATACGTCGCATGCCGCGGCGATCCGAGAGCGCCTGGGCAAAAGCCTGACCCAGAACGATGGCAACGTCTTCGACCAGATGATGCTCGTCCACCGCCAGATCGCCCTTGGCTCGGACTGAGAGATCGAAAAGTCCGTGGGAAGCAAAAAGGGTCAGAAGGTGGTCAAGGGCACCAACGCCGGTTTCAATCTGCACATTGCCGGTGCCGTCCACATTCAGTTCAAGCTGAATCGATGTCTCCTTGGTTTCTCGCTGGATCCCTGCTTTTCGCTGTGTCATCTCCCTCTCCCGTAGCATATCAAAGACTGTTCGCTGTTCTGAGAAGGGTTTTAACCAGGGCATCTGTATCCTCTGGCTTGCCCACACTTATCCGGATATACTGTGAAAGCAACGGAGTGTTGTAGTACCGAATGAAGATGCCGTTCTTTTCCAATTCGCGCATTACTTGCAGCGCCTCTCCCCGCAGAACCTTGCAGAGGATGAAGTTGGCCTGGGATGGATACGGTTCCAAGTAGTTAATCTTGCGTAATTGCCTGAACAAGCGTCCACGCTCCTTGCGAATCCACTGCACCGTAGTCTGCAGACGCTCCAGATCGTCAAGCGAGGCCTCAACGGCAAGCTGAGCGGCGACGTTCACGTTATAGGGTTGCTTGATCTTCCACAACTGCTTGATCACTTCGGGAGGGAACACTCCGTATCCGACGCGGAGACCGGCCAGTCCAGCCCACTTGCTGAAGGTGCGCAGAACAATGAGATTGTCAAATTCACCTACCAGGGGAACGAGGGTCCGTCCGGCGAATTCGTAGTAAGCCTCATCGACGACGACCACCAGATTGTGCTTCAGCAACTCGACCACTTCGGCCGGCTCGACGCTGTTGCCGGTGGGGTTATTGGGAGACGCTAGGAAGATAAGCTTGGTCCTCTCAGAAATTGCTCCCTGTATTCCCCTCAGGTCCAAAGCGAACTTCTCGTCGCGTTGCACGTCCACGACCCTGGCTCCAGCCACGTTGGCACTGTAATAGTACATGCCAAAGCTGGGAGGGCAGTTGATGATCTCGTCGTCGGGGCCAACAAACAGCCGCACGATCAAGTCGATCAATTCATCCGAACCACTACCAACCATAATCCGGTCCCGGCTCATCCCGGTGTATTTTTCCAGAAGAGCCCGAGCTTGTTCGTGAAATGGGTCGGGGTAGATCTGATACCGATCGAAGCTAGCCAGCGCTTCCTGAACGCGAATGGAGCAGCCGTAGGGATTCTCGTTGGCATCCAGTTTGATGATCCGATCGAGCGAGATTCCATGGCGTTTGGCCAGCGCTTCCAGAGGTTCCACTGGAACATAGCCTTCCATTTCCCAGATCTGCGGGCGGATGAGGCGTTCAACCGGAGATTGCATAATCAAAGTCTGTTCTAGTCCTCCAACCTGGCGTTTACGGCCGCCGCGTGGGCAGTAAGCCCTTCGGCTTTGGCAATCGTTACAGCGACTTTACCCAGCTTCTGTAGGCCCTCCTCATTAATGGCCACCAAGCTGGTGATCTTCTGAAACTCTTCAAGGGTCAAGGGCGAGGAGAACCGTGCTGTGCCTCCCGTGGGCATAATGTGGCTGGGACCAGCCACATAATCGCCGATCGTCTCCATAGAGTGCTCGCCCAGGAATACTCCTCCGGCGTTGCGCACGAGGCCAACGTAGCGCCACGGGTCTGCGAGGAGTAGGCAGAGATGCTCTGGCGCATAATCGTTGCTCAACTCGATGGCCTCCTCGATGCTTCGTACCAGAACTACGCCCCCTTGACTCTCCAAGGCGCAGCGGGCCAAATCCGCGCGGGGCAAAGTCCGCAGTTGTTTCTCCACCTCTTGTCTTACCGCTTGGGTCAGAGCGCGATCTGGTGTTAAGAGAATGGCCGAAGCCATTACGTCGTGCTCCGCCTGGGCCAGCAGGTCCGCGGCAACGGAGGCCGGCCGAGCCGACTCGTCGGCGATGACCACTGTTTCGGTGGGTCCAGCCAACTGGTCGATACCTACCTGACCAAATAACTTCTTCTTGGCCAGAGTGACGAAGAGATTGCCAGGACCCACGATCTTGTCTACCCTGGGAATGGTCACCGTCCCAAAGGCCAAAGCCGCCACAGCCTGGGCGCCCCCTATCTTGAAGAACCGGTTTATCCCAGCGATGTCGGCGGCCACCAGCGTGACGGGCGGTACTTGCCCGGTCTGATCCGGTGGAGAGACGACGATCACTTCTTTCACGCCCGCTACTCTCGCGGGGATTGCGGCCATCAGAAGCGATGAGGGGTAGGAGGCCCTTCCTCCTGGAACATACACCCCAACTCGCTGTAGCGGAGTGATAATCTGGCCCAACGCTCCTTCGGGCGAGAAATCCACCCAGGAGGTGCGCTTCTGCCTTCTATGGAAAGATTCGATTCGCTCAGCCGCCGTGCGTACCGCTACCAGCAAGTCCTCAGGCACCCTACCATAGGCCGCCTCGATCTCGTCTCGCTGGACCTCCATCTCACCCAATTCAATCCCGTCTATCCGGCGCGTGTATTCCAGCACCGCGCCATCTCCGCGAGACTCCACGGCTTCGATGACGTGATCCACGATGTCGACTGGATCAATATCTCGGCCAAAGATCCGCCGTATCCCCTCCTGGAGGCCGGCCGGAACGGGCCGTTTCTCCAGAGGAACGCGTTTCAAGATCGTGTGCTTCGCGATATCAACGTCGTCGATAATCTGGATGGACAAACTTCCTCCATAGGACCGGGTAATGAGCTCGCCTTCAGGCACCTGTCCCAGAGCGGTGCTATTGTACACCACGAGACTGATGCGTTCAACGGCCGTTGCACTATGGGTTTACACGTAAACCGCGGTCGACGTCGTTGGGCGGAATCCTGGGAAAGAAGTACTTCTTGACAGCGCTATACCTTCTTGTAGTATACTAATGGTTGCCAAGCAGGGGAAGGGAGCTTTCTCGCTTTCCTCATTTAGTAGCTCGTCCACTGGGAGGCGCAGATTGGAAGGACTTCCGAGGCGGCTGGCCAGCCGCCGTGAATTTCTTAGACTATGCGGCGGAACTGGGGTTGCTCTTGGTTTTGCTAGGCTGCTGCGGCCCGATTCGTCCGAAGCGGCCAGCGATCAGTGGGTAGACCGAGGTCCTTTTCCGGCCGATGATTCCTATTACTCCACGGTATTCCACACTCCCTCTCCCTTCAATGCCGTTTCTATTTCCTGGCTGGCCAAGACCCCCGGCAGTGGCAATTTGGCCTTCCGGCTCAGGTCAAGTGAGGACGGAGTGCGGTGGTCCAGTTGGACGGCGGCGGAGAGGGAGTGTGGATGAGAAGGAGCCTGATCCGCGCCGAGCCTTCTCCAGGCTGATAGTTCTCTCTCCAAGCACCTATTTCCAGTACTCGGTGACCTCAAGCAGCACTGGGGTGAGCCTGTCCAGTGCGCTTCAAGAGGTTAGACTGGATTTCTACGATTCTACTTCAGGCCCGATGGGCGGAGAAACCCTCGCTCCGCGGCAGCCTGTTTCCGAGGGGACGCCACCAATCATCCCGCGCGCAGGCTGGGGAGCCGACGAATCCCTTCGCTTCCAGGGCGGCCAGGAGATCTGGCCCAAGCAGTACCAGCGCGTCGAAAAGATCGTCGTCCACCACACCGCCACCAGCAACGCCGAAGCGGATCCCGCGGCAACCGTACGTGGTATCTACCGTTATCACGCCGTGTCCCGGGGTTGGGGAGACATTGGCTACAACTTCCTGGTGGACCGAAACGGCAATATCTATGAGGGGCGATGCGGTGGGGACGACGTTATCGGCGGACATGTCGCCGCTTACAATCCTGGCACCCTGGGCGTGGCTTTGATCGGAGATTACTCCGTCGATGGCATCAGTGCCAAGGCGCAGCAAGCGCTGTCCCAGCTTCTAGCCTGGAAGTGCACGGCGAAGGGGATCGATCCACTTGGATCAAGCAATTTTGACGACTTGCGAAGACTCCCCAATATCAGCGGGCACCGCGATTTGAATCAAACCAACTGCCCCGGAGACACCCTTTACCGGCAGATTCCCACAATTCGCAAGATGGTTCGGGCGAATATGGGCGAGGTCACCGCCGGCACCCCCGGTGTCCAAATAGTTGGGGTGGATTTCTATCCCCGAACAGTCCTCGTTGGGGAAGCGGTGAAGGTGGAGGTAAAAGTCAAGAGCACCGGAACTGGTCCCGTTCCTACCCAGGATCCGAATCCGGGCATGGCCTACAACGAAGGTGATACTTTCAATTCGAGGGGTTTCCCGAAGGTCAGCAACAAGTTTCGGGTGGCGGTGGATTACGACGGTAATCAAGGAGTAAGCCACCCCTACCGGTGGGGTCTGGGGAGCCAGGTCAATCCAGGGGACGTTGCGACCGTCACGGGCTATGTGAAGTTTGCTGCGCCTCAGGTGCGGGACTTCTGGGTTGGGGTCGTGGAGGAGTGGGTCAAGTACTGGGACGACAACGAGGGGAGAGCGACGCTATCAGTAGTCAAGTCCCCCGTGGCCGCGGCGCAAGCGCTTACCGATCCCAGCTACCGGTACTTCTCTGAGACGCGCCATAATCTCGGATTCGGTTTCCGCACATACTGGGAACGCTGCGGAGGGCTGACGCAGTTTGGGCTCCCCTTGACCGAGGAGTTTACGGAGATTTCGACCACTGACGGCAAACCGTACACGACGCAGTATTTCGAGCGCGCCCGGTTCGAATACCATCCCGAGAACAAGGGGACGCCATTTGAGGTTCAGTTGGGTCTGCTGGGTAGAGAACTCACGGCCCGCCGGGACTTTCCTTCTTGCCAGGCTTTCAAGAGCACTTCCGACCGGTGGTATTTCTCTGAGGTTCAACACTCATTGTCTTTCTCCTTCCTGAAGTATTGGCTGACGCACGGCGGTCTGGCCATCTTCGGCTACCCTATCAGCGAGGAGCTCGCCGAAAAGAGCGCTACCGACGGAAAAGAGTACACGGTTCAGTATTTCGAGCGGAACCGCTTCGAGCATCACCCCGAGAATAAGGGCACAGAATTCGAGGTTCAACTGGGTCAACTGGGCCGCGAGACGCTTCTACGAAAGGGTTGGTTGACCTGATTCCGCGATAGTGGGGATTCTATAGGTAAAACGGAACGTCGTAAGGGGCAGAGAAGCGGCTGCTTCTCTGCCCCGGAAGAAGGCTGGGTGATGACACTGGGAGCGGTTTAGTGTCATCACCCAGCCGTTTAGAGAAGATGTCTCGTGAC
>JAMDCE010000681.1:0-3390 GCA_023489135.1 Chloroflexota bacterium | reverse complement strand
CGCCCGAAACTATGAGGCTGGTCGCAAGGATCGAGCCTTCATCGCCCTGTCATCAGGCTTCTGCCATCCGGCTTGTGGGCTCTTGAGCAGAATGTCTCCCTCGCGCCCACCTTCTGTTTGGAGGCGCGCCAAATGACTGTTCTCAGGAAAAGGTGCTACTACGATATTCGTCCTGCGAGGTCACATGCTGGTCACGCCATCAGGGGGGCAAGTCGCAGAATCGTCACAGTAGGGAAGAGTGGAACTGGAGTTCTCCAGGGGATAGACACAGCGGGGCGCCTTAGGAGTTGGAACGTTCAAACGTTGCAACGTTTGAACGTTCCAACGTGAATCGCTGATTGCTACGCTCTAAGTTTCGCTCCGAGATTCTGCTCCAGGCGACGCTGGATTCGTCCTCTGATCTTGGCCACTTCCTCATCGGTGAGGGTGCGGTTCATCGCCTGGTAGGTGATAGTGTAGGCCAGACTCTTCTTGCCCTCAGGGATTGACTTGCCAGCGTAAACGTCGAATAGCTCGATCTCTCCTACCATATCCCCGCCGCCTTCGCGGATCGTGTCGCGAACGGCCCGGGCAGAGACAGATTCGTCTACGACCACGGCGAGGTCCTGGACGACCGCAGGGAACCTGGACAGCGACCTATAATAGCGACCAGCACCCATGTGGGCGAGAAGGAGCTCCAGGTTGAGGTCAAATAGACCGACGGGCTGGTCTGGCAGTTCAAAGTTCTCACGTACCAGGGGATGGACCTCGCCTACTAGGCCCACGCTCTCCCCATTCACTACAACGTTGGCGGTCCGGCCGGGGTGGAGAGTGGGCGAATAGCCTGGTTCGAACCTGCAATCAGAGATTCCAAGGTGGCTAAAGAGAGTCTCGATGGCGCCTTTGACGTCAAAGAAGTCCATGAGGCCCTCATGGCCGAGCCAGGAGTTTTCCTGCCTTTGCCCGCTTATGACACCCGTCACCGTTCTCCGCTCGACCGGCAGGCGGTCTGATGCTCGGGGAATGAAGGCTCGCGCCACCTCGAAAAGGGCAACTCGCCCGGAATGCTTGAGATTACTCGAAAGCAGTTCCAGGAGGCTGGCCATCAGAGTAGGCCGCAGGTACTCGTGATCTGGGCTGAGGGGGTTGGCCACTTTCATCAGGTCGCCGCTGGCGGCAATACGATCCGTTTCCACCGTCAGAGCTTCCAGCATTCCTGCTACAGTCACTTCCGTGTCGGAGCGAGGGAAGAGCTTACGAAGCGTCCCCAGGTCAGTGAGTGAATAGGTGATAACCTCTTGCATTCCGGCGCCAACAAGGATGTCGCGAATCCGGTTTTCGGCGGTTACCACCTCGTTTAGTTCCTGCTTCGGCAAGGTAGCGCTCAGCAGGCTCGTCGGAATGCGGTCGTAGCCTTTTGCTCGGGCTACTTCCTCGATCAAATCAGCCGGCAAGGTAACATCGCGACGAAAAGTAGGAACGGTAACAATGATGGTCGGCCATTCTTCCCGGCCTCCCTCGCCGAACGTTCCCACAGCGCGAGGCAGGACCAGTTCCCGATCTCCGCCCACGACCTCAGTTCCGAAGCCGAAAGACCCAAGGATCTCGACGATCTCCGCGGTGGAGACACGCATACCTAGAATACGGTGGACTTCCTGGGGACTCAAATCGATCCTACGGATCTCCGGGCGCAACAGGTAGACGTCGGCGACACCCCGGGCTATTTCTCCCCCTCCATAGACGCGCATCAGCTCGCTGGCGTGTTGGAGAGCTGGCATGGTAAGCTCGGGATCGAGGGCCTTCTCGAAGCGCAGGGCGGCCTCGGTCCGCATCTTCAGTGCCCTCGCGGTGCGACGAATGCTGATGGGGTTGAAATTGGCCGATTCCAACAGAATGCTCGTCGTGTCAGGCCCAACTTCGCTGTCCAGCCCGCCCATGACGCCGGCCACGGCGCTGGCTCTGTCGGCGTCGGCGATGACCAGCATCTCTGGAGAAAGCTCTCTGGCGACGTGGTCAATAGCGGTTAGTTGCTCCCCGGGCCGGGCGGTGCGCACGATGATGCGCCGGCCGGCCAATTTGTCGTAGTCGAAGGCGTGAAGCGGCTGTCCCCACTCCAGCATAACGTAGTTGGTTATGTCGACGATGTTGTTGATCGGCCTCATGCCCGAGGCAATCAAGCGCTGGCGAAGGCGGAGGGGAGAAGGACCTATGGTGACTCCGCGAATGAGGCTGGCGGAATAGCGAGGGCACAAGTAGGCGTCAACCACCTCGACGCTGACGGCCCCCTCAATGGGGGCCCCCGTGGCCTGCCACTGAACTTCAGGGAGATGCAGTCTTGCCCCGGTGAGGGCCGCTACTTCACGAGCGACCCCCACCATGGACAGCGCGTGGGCCAGGTTTGGGGTGAGCTCCAAGTCCAGAACGACGTCGCCCAGGACGTCGACCAGAGCTGCACCAATGGGAGCGTCTTCATACAGCACGAGCACCCCGGAGTGATCCTCACCCAGGCCAAGTTCCTTCTCCGACGCGACTACCCCTTCAGATTCAAGGCCACGCAATTTGGCTTTCTTTACGGTGACCACTGGTTTGTTGGGAGAATAGGCATCAATGATCTTCGCCCCAGGTAGTCCGAGCGGGACTTTGTCGCCCGCGCTGAGGTTGGGCGCTCCGGTCACGACCGTGACTTCACCCCGGCCTGTGTCTATTCGAGCCACCAGCAACCGGTCGGCGTTGGGATGTCGCTCCAGCGTATTGATCCGGCCAACGCGGATACCTTCCCACTCCTTGCCGAGGTACTCGATGCCGCCAACCTCCAACCCGGCCAGGGTCAGCCGCTCGGCCAGTTCTTCCGGGGAGAGGGTGATGTCCACGTAATCTTTGAGCCAGCTCAGTGGCACCTTCATTCGTGAGTACTCCTAGTCAAACTGCTTCAGAAATCGCAAATCATTGCCATAGAAGAGCCTGATATCGTCAATTCCATATTTCAGCATAGCGATACGCTCCGGCCCCATTCCAAAAGCGAATCCACTAAAGACGCTAGGATCGTAGCCGCCGTTACTCAGAACCGTCGGATGAACCATACCGGCGCCGAGGATTTCCAGCCAACCGGTCTGCTTACAGATGCGGCATCCTTCCCCGCTGCAGACGATGCAGTCGATATCCATCTCCGCGCTGGGCTCGGTGAAAGGGAAGTAGCTGCAGCGGAACCGGGTCTTACGGTCCTGCCCAAACATCTCCTGCGCAAAGCTTATGAGAACCCCCTTCAGGTCAGCCATAGTGACGTTCTTGCCGACGGCCAACCCCTCGACCTGGTGAAACATAAACTCACTTCGGGCGCTCACGGCCTCATAGCGATAGCAGCGACCGGGCATAATTGCGCGCACCGGGTTCGGGTGCAACCGCTCCATCACC
>JAMDCE010000146.1 GCA_023489135.1 Chloroflexota bacterium | reverse complement strand
GAAAAGGTTCAAGAACTCTCGGTTTAGCTCGCCTGTCCGATACAGCTTGGTGGGCGGAACGCGAATGCCCTCCTGGAATACCTCGTAGTTGGAGGGCGAGAAGCAGTGCATCACCCTCGACATCGGTGGCACCAGCGCCGACGTTTCCATCGTCCGCGACGGGGAGGTGGTCTACTCGACGGAAAACCACGTCGCCGACTTTCCCGTGGTAATGCCTTCGGCGGACGTATCGACCATTGGCGCGGGCGGGGGATCGATCGCGTCGATCGACGAAATAGGCATCTTGAAGGTTGGGCCGCGGAGCGCCGGCGCCGACCCAGGTCCGGCGTGCTATGGTAAGGGAGGCAAGTTACCGACCATTACCGATGCCTACCTGGTCTGCGGCTACGTGAACCCGGACAACTTCCTGGGGGGCCGGATGCGGCTGGATCGAACCCTGGCCGCGGCAGCGATAGGCGCTCTGGCCGAGAAGCTGGGCAAAGGGATCCCCGAGACGGCCGAAAGCATTCTCGCCGTGGCATCCTCAAATATGGCGGACGAGCTGCGGCCACTCACGGCCAAACGGGGCATCGATCCACGCGATTTCGCTTTGCTGGTCTACGGGGGAGCCGGGCCCACCCACGGGGCGCTTCTTCTCGAGGAATCTCAAATAGGAAAGATGCTGGTGCCTCCGTCACCCGGCACCCTTTGCGCCCTGGGGGCATTGATGACCGACGTTCGCGGCGACTACATCAAGACTGTCCGAAAAGCTGCTTCGCAAGTAGGTCAAGAGGAGTTGTCTGGGGCATACCGCGAGCTGGACCGGCAAGCGATCCGGTGGGTCCGCGAGCAGGGGCCGGTGGTCAATGAGCACATTATCATTCGCAGCGCCGACCTGCGCTACAATGGGGAGCCATACGACGTGGAAGTTAGCGTGCCCTGCGAGCTGGATCTGGCCGAGGTTAGCCCCTCTCTCTTGCGCGAGCTGTTTCACGAAGCTCACCAACAGGCTTACAGCTTCATGGACCGTGAAGCCGCCGTTATACTCACCAACCTCCGCGTCCGGGTGGTTGGATTACCGCCCCTGCCCACGCTTGCGGAATTGCCGGGGGCCCGGGGGGCGGCGATGCCTCTCGCAGAGCGAGACATTTTCTATCGCGGCGCCTGGCGCAGGGCTTCCATCTACGACAGGAAGGATCTACTCGCCGGGCACCTCCTGGCCGGGCCGGCCATCGTGGAACAGGTCGACACCACTACGGTGATCCTTCCCGGTCTTGAGGCCCTCGTGGATCGTTTCGGAATTCTCACTGTAAAGCCCCTCGCCTTGGCAGCCGCCTCGGGAGCTTCCCACGACCAAGGAGCGAGCCAATGAAGACGGATCCCATTCTGGTCGAGATCTTCGCGAACAAGTTCCAGTCCATCGCCGAGGAAATGGCCAACGTGGTGCGCCGCACCGCCGCCACCATTTTCGTGGTGGAAACCGCCGATTTCTCAACCTGTCTTGCTACACCCCGTGGGGAGTTCTTTGGCTGTCCGATTCGCCTGGGGATCACTACCGTAGTCACCCTCGATATCTCCGATTTCATCAAGGCCATAGATCACTACGACGAGGGCGACGTCGTCGTCACCAACGATCCCTACACCACCGGGGCGGCCGCCACGCAGCTTACCGACGTCACCATGATCAAGCCCGTCTTCTGGGATGGCAGAATCGTTTGCTTCCTGTTCGGGTTCGCTCACGCCACCGACGTGGGAGGGAAAGTCCCGGGCAGCATCTCGCCCTCCAACTACGAGGTATTCCAGGAGGGCATTCGCGTTCCGCCCACCAAGCTGTATCGGACAGGCGAGCTAAACCGAGAGTTCTTGAACCTTTTCCTGGCTAACTGCAGAGTCCCCGACGACAACTGGGGCGATATGAAGGCTATCGTGTCGGCCTTGAACACGGGCGAGCGCCGCATGCACGAGATGATCACCCGTTACGGTCTGAAGACTATCGAACAGGGCATGGAAGACGTCCTGGAGTATGCCGAGCTGAAGACGCGCGCCGCCATCGCCGACATTCCCGATGGCACCTACGAGTTCTCGGACTATCTGGATGACGACATCGTCAGCAATATCCCTTTGCGTTTGTCTTTAAGAATGACGGTGAAAGGGGACGAGATGCGCCTCGATTGGCGCGACTCAGACCCTCAGGTGCGGGCCGCCTTCAACATCCCGACCGGAGGGAAGCGTCACCCCTGGATAACTTACCGCGTCTCGGCCTATGTATATACCACCATGAAGGGAGTGCCCTTCAACGCCGGGCTAGCCCGTCCGATTTCGGTGGAGCTGCCCGAAGCTTCAGTGGTTAACCCGAAGTTCCCGGTGGCATTTGGCGTGCGCTTTCCCACCGCCCTGAGGGCCAGCGACGTCATCACAGGAGCCCTCGCCAGGGCCTTGCCCAACAAGATGCCCGCGGCTGGTGCCGGCAACATGGCTCCGTTGCTGCTCTCGGAACCCGACTTCGCCACCGGGCGTCGAAAGGTGCTCACAATTCAGGTAATGCTCGGCGGGACCGGCGGCTCGCCGGCGGCCGACGGTGTGGATGGTCGCAACGGCGAGCTGGGCACCCTGTTCAACACGCCCATCGAGTCCGTCGAGAGAAACGCCTCGATCGTCGTTCGTGAATACGGCGTTCGGCCCGATTCGGGCGGCCCCGGTCGCTTCCGAGGCGGACACGGCATCGTGCTGGAATTCAAGGTGGTCAAGCCGGGATCACTAATCACGGCGCGCGGACAAGAGCGCTATCGCTTTCAGCCCTGGGGAGCCAGCGGCGGGAAATGTGGTGCTAATGGCAAGACGATTCTCAATCCGGGGACTCCCCATGAAGAAGATATAGGCCGCATCGACGCCCTACCGCTGAAGCCCGGCGATGTGGTGCGCCTTCTCACCGCCGGCGGCGGTGGCTGGGGGAATCCCTTCGAGCGCGATCCTGAAGCGGTTCTCAAGGACGTGCGCGACGGTTTCGTCACGCTTGAGGCCGCCGAGCGTGATTACGGCGTGGCCTTCGTGGAAGGCAAGATCAACTGGGAAGGGACGACCAGGCTGCGGACCACCTCACCCGATGCCATCGCTGAGCGCGATTTCGATTTCGGCAAGGCGCGCCGGGAGTACGAGGCGATATGGGCTCCCGATGTTCGGGGAACCTTGAACGACATCCTGTACTCGCTGCCGGTGGATGCCCGCGATTACGTTCGGTTGGAAATCGTGGGACGCATCAATCGCCTCGCCGCCGAGCAGCCGATCAGAGCGCCTGATGTCCACGAGGCATGGAGGGAGCTACAACAGAGGTTAGCAATCCAATGACCAAGGAGGCAGAATGGCATCCCATCAACTCAGAATAAGCGACCGCTGGAAGGATTACAGCCAGAAATACAGCTGGCCCGAGATTTTCGAATCGACCGCCATCCAGCATCCCGACAAGGAGGCCCTGGTCTTTCAGAGCGAGAGAGTGACCTACCGGGATTACCTCCGACGTGTGACGGACCTGGCCAAAGGACTGCGCTCGATAGGCGTGACCAAGGGGACTCACGTGGGCCTGTGGATGACCAATCGTCTGGAGTGGGCATACATCCGATTGGCAATCTACAAACTCGGAGGAATCCTGATCCCTTTGCACACCCGCTATCGAAGGGAAGAGCTTAGCTACGTCTTGGGCCAAAGCGACACCGAGGTTCTGATCCTGGAAGATAAGTTCCTGGCCAAGATAGATGCTCTGTCGATGCTTGAAAGCCTGATTCCGGACCTCACAAGATTTGAGCCGGGCAGCACAAGGTCACGGGAGTTCCCTCGATTGAGAAGCGTCGTGTGTCTGAGCGAAAGGAAGGTGGGCGGGCTGATCTCGTACGCCGAAGTCATAGATAAGGGCAAAGGAGTTGGCGACGAAGAGATACGCCCGGCTCACGAACCCACGGACACCATACACATTATCTACACTTCGGGCACGACCGCATTTCCTAAAGGGGTAGAGACGCCAATGTCGTGCAATGCGGCCCTGTGTGCTATAAGAGCCGATTGCTTTGGCCTTGACCAAAACAGCAGATTCCTCAACGCCATTCCTTTTTACGGAAACATAGGGATGTCCAACCATGCGCTCCCTTTGCTCGACGGCGGCACTCTCATTATCGGTGGAGTTCAGTTTGATCCAAAGCAAGTCTTGGAGTTGATCGACAGGGAAAAGGTAACTCATACCATTTTTGTCCCCACCATGCTCATCGACATACTAAATCATCCCGAGACGCAGAATTACGACATATCGTCTCTCAAGCGTATCGAGTGCGCTGGAGCACCGATTCCTGAGACGTTGGTTCGAAAAGTAAAAGATAGGCTGGGCATTTCGCTAATGAACGCGTACGGACTCTCCGAAGCGGCCGGCCTGAGCACCTGGGTGCCCTATGGCGACACGCCTGATCACGTCGAAAAGTCGGTCGGTCTTCCGCTACCCAACTGCGAGCTATCGATTCTCGACACATCGACCGGCGAAACACTTCCCCCGGGGAAGGTGGGGGAGATATGCACCAGGGAGGTATTCCCGGGCAGCCAGCACATGAAAGGATACTACAAGCAGCCGGAGCTGACGAAAGACTGCGTAAGAGATGGCTGGCTTCACAGCGGAGACCTGGGCTATCAGGATGAGAACGGCTATGTTTACATCAGCGGAAGGTTGAAGGAAATGTTTACCGTGGGAGGGTTCAACGTTTCACCTCCCGAGATAGAGAACTTCCTGCTATCCCACCCAGACATTGATAATGTTGCCGTGGTCGGCGTGCCCGATGAAAGGCTTGGCGAGGTAGGGGCAGCGTTTGTGAGGCTCAAGCCGAATTCCACGTGTCGCGAAGCGGATATAATCGATTTCTGCAGAAGGGGAATAGCGGACATCAAAGTGCCCCGCTACGTGTGCTTTGTGGAGGAGTTTCCTCTAACACCCCAGGGGAAGGTCCAGAAATTCAAGCTGCGGGAGCAGGCTATCGACCAACTAAGAGAAGCCAAAGAGGGTCACTGGAATGGATGAGGAAAGATTCATTATTTATATCGACACGGGCGGCACTTTCACTGACAGCATAATCATACGAGAGGACGGTAGCTATATTACCGGTAAAGCGCCCACGACCCCCGAGAAACTCGACGACTGCTTCTTCGACTCGATTAGGTTCGCCATCGAAAACCTCGATGGGCAATCAACCGGGCAAGTGTTGAGCAAGACGGATGTCCTGGGATATGGAACCACTCAAGGAACCAATGTCGTGATAACGGGACAGGGCGCCCCCAATCTTTGTCTCCTAACCACCGCGGGCCACGAGGATAGAACCCTGATAATGCGTCTCAGAGCAGCCGGGCTGTCCAGACAAGAAGGGATGCGAATCGCCAGGGCAGACAAACCCGAGTTCCTGGTTCCCAGAAGAAGGATAAGAGGCGTGGTAGAGAGGGTCGATTGCAAGGGGCAGGTGGTGATCCCTCTCGACGAGGGAAGCGTAAGAAAAGCGGTCCAGGATCTAATCGACGAGGGGGCGGAAGGCATAGCCGTGGGTTTACTCTGGTCGTTTCTCCAGCCATCTCACGAAAGAAGGATAAGGGAGATAATCCACGAGATGAAGCCGGGGCTTCCGGTTGCCCTCTCTACCGACGTCTCCTCGGTCATCCGGGAGTACCCGCGCTTCATGGCCACTATTATCGACCTGTACATCGGTAAGGCCCTGAGGGATCTTCTGGAAACAATAAAGGATCGGCTGGACATCTTGGGGTATCGGAAACCCCTGCTGATAATGCAGGCCTATGGTGGACTGGCCAGGTCAGAGAAAGTTAAACCCGTCACCACCCTCCATTCAGGGCCGGTGGGCGGGCTAACAGGCGTCGACTTCTTCAAGCGGATGTACGGGTTCGAAAACGGGATAGGCAGCGACGCGGGGGGAACGAGCTTCGACATTTGCTTCTCCCCCAAAGGCGAGATTGTGATGCTGCGCGAGCCTATCGTGGGGCGGTTTGAGATCAGCAATCCCATGCGAGAAATCATAACCATTGGAGCCGGCGGTGGGACTATGGCGCGCGTGGACAAAATCACCAACACCCTGAGGGTTGGTCCGGAAAGCGCCGGCGCAGTCCCTGGTCCCGTATGCTACGACAAAGGAGGAATCCTGCCCACGGTAACCGACGCCGACCTGGTGATGAATCGCATAAACCAGAACTACTTCCTGGGCGGAAGGATGAAGCTGAACCGAGAAAAAGCGGTGGCAGCCATTAAGGAGCAAATCGCCGAGCCCTTGAAGATGGATGTTATGAAAGCAGCCGAGTCCATATGCCAGATAGCCGACGGTATTATGCAGGCCGCTATTGCCACCGCCATAGCCACCAGGGGAGTGGACCCCAGGAACAACGTGCTGTTCAGCTACGGTGGCGCCGGCCCGTCGCACTGCGCCGGATATACCGCCGGTGTAGACTTTGGCAAGATAGTCATTCCTTCGTTTGCCGCCGTCTTCTCGGCCTTCGGCGCATCCACCTCCGATGTGAAGCACCGCTACGAGGGATCTCCATTTGTTCGCTTTACCGGCCTCCCCTACGATCCGGTATCGCTGCGATACGAGCTGGACGCGCTAGGTTCGCTAGAGCAGCTTCCCTCCGAAATGATTGGGCGATTCAACGCCATGTTCGAGATGCTGGAGAAGAGCGCGGACGAGGACATGGTGGCGGAAGGGTTCAAGAAGGATGCCGTGAGGAAGAGCTACGAGATGCTGGCCAGATACACCGGCCAGCTATGGGAGCTGAGGTGCCCCATTCCCGTTAACAGTATCTCGTCCATCTCGCAGTTTAGAGATGTTATCAGGGCCTTCGAGGACCATTACACTCAGGCGTATTCACGAGAAGCGATGGCCCCCAGGGGTGGGCTGGAGATAATAGGCATTGCCGTCGAAGCTATCGGTGAAACAATCAAACCAAGACTCCAGGCGCTGGACCTGATGGGAGAAGATCCTACCCCTGCCCTGAAGGAGAAGAGGGAAGTGTACTTCGAGGGGAAATTCCGTGCCTCCACCATCTACGATATCGCGCTGCTGCGGCCCGGCAACATAGTCGAAGGACCGGCGATAATAGAAGCAATAGATCTCACGATAGTCATTCCTCCGGATCGCCGAGTGAGCGTCGACCAGTATCGGAACTTCCTAATGGAATATCGATAGCACAGTGCTCTTTCAATTAATCAGCACTCAGGCATCCCTGCTGCCCCCCGCCCCCCGAGGGTTAATGGTGTCAAGCTTTTGCGGCGCTGCGCGCCGCAAAAGCTTGACACCCCTATCAACCGGGGTGGGGTGGGGCTCCTTGGCGGAGTGAGTCGTATTTGTATGAATCACTACTGGGAGGGAAACAAGATGGTTGTCGAAAGGATAGACCCAAAGGCTGACGTAGCCAAATACGAGCTGTTTTACAACAAACTGGACGCAATCCTGAACGAAGCCAAGGAGGTCGTGAGATACCTTTCGGGCTCGGTCATCACGCGGGAATCCGGCGAGGTGCAAGAGGCCTTCTACTTGCCCAATGGCCAGGCGGCCAACATTGCTTGCGGCATTCTGATGCACATCATGAACGTGACCAGGGTAATAGGGTTCATGAACGAAAACAGGTATGATGCCGAGGGCATAGGGGTGTATGACGGGGATCAATTCATCAACAACGATGCGTACATCGGGGGCATGCACGTGCCCGACACTGGAATCATCGCGCCCATTTTCTACCAGGGCAAGCTGCTTGGCTACGCGGCCGCTCTTTCGCATACGGTGGAAGTGGGCGCAATTGAACCCGGTGGGATGTGCCCCCGAGCCCTCGAAGCATATCACGATGGGCTGCACTTGCCGGCGGTGAAGCTGATCGAGAAAGGGATCCTGCGAAGAGATATTTACAACATGATCCTTCGCTCCGTGAGAGAGCCCACCGGGGTGGAGCTCGACATTAAGGCGCGATTGGCCGGTAATGAAAGAACGCGCCAGAGGATACTGGCCTTGGTTGACGAGGTAGGACCCAATTACTTTACAGCGGCCTGCGAGCAGCTTGTCGCGGACGCGAAGGAGTCCGCGCAGGCCAAGGTGAAAAGCCTGAGACCAGGGCTGTATCGCGCGAGGGTATACGACGACTCTTTCGGGGAAATCGAGAAGCTGGCTGTTATGCAGGTTGAGGTGAGGGTGACCAGGGACGGCGAGCTGCTAATTGACGTCCCGGTAGTCTCCCCGCAGGGCCGGTGTTTTGATAATGCCTACCTTCCCGCCGTCGAAGCCACCGCGTTCTACACCCTGCTGGATCTGCTATTCTATGACATCCGCTGGAACACCGGCTTGGCCCAAGTGGTAAAGATCGGACACGTGCCCGAGGGGTCGAGACTCAACGCCAATCCAAACGCTTCGGTCGGCTACGCCACCGTCGGAATAGGATCTGTCTTCTGCAACGCTCTAACGGAAGCCTTCAGCAGAATCGCGTTTGCTTCCGGCAAGAAAGAGGATGTGGTCGGCGGTGCCACCACGATGAATGACACCCCGGTGGGCGGTATCAGCCAATGGGGAAGCGTGTGTGGAAACTTCCTTACCTCCTCGGCGATGGCGGCAGGCGGAGGCGCCAGAATCGACGCCGACGGCATAGATAGCTCGGTAGACATGTTTAACCCCTGGACCTACGTATCCGACGCCGAAGGAGAGGAGATGTTGCTGCCCGTGTTGCACCTCACCAAGCGCCATCGCGCCGACGCCGGGGGTTTCGGCCGTTTCAGAGGCGGCACCGGGGTAGAGCACATCACCATGATCCACGGCTCGGACCAGGTATCGGTCCTGCACTTCGGCAGCGGAGGCAAGGTGCCCATCAATGCCGGTCTGTTCGGTGGCTATCCCGGAGCGAGTTCCTATTTCGATTGGTTCTTGAACAGTGACATATACCACCAGATAGAGAAGGGTGCGCCCGTCCCTTATGAGCCGCGGAATCTCGCGGAGTACCTGCGTGGAGAGTATATTCCCGGCCCACCCAACGCACCGTCGAGACAACTTAAATCTTCCGACTTATGGGTATCGACAAGCTGTGGGGGCGGGGCGGGACTTGGTGACCCACTGGAGAGGGCGCCGGAGGACATCATCAGGGACGGGCGCACC
>JAMDCE010000367.1 GCA_023489135.1 Chloroflexota bacterium | reverse complement strand
TTGCGCCCTAATGTCGGCTGGCACTCTCTCCAAAGCCATCACCGCACAAGCTCCAGCTTCCTCCGCTATCTTGGCATGCTCGGCGGTCACGACATCCATTATCACCCCGCCTTTGAGCATCTGCGCTAACCCCTTCTTCGTCGCCCACGTCGATTTCTCCATTTGGATTCCTCCTTAATGCTGGCTCTGTACACTACATTTTACTATTTGCGGACCCAAGAAGCAAGGTAAGACGTCTGGGCCGCCCGGCACTTCAAATCTAAATGTAGCGGAGAAAGTGGACTAGCACAAGAGCCACTTCTGCGCGATAATAAGGTACCAATTCTGTGGAGAATAAGATGGACTTGCTATTGAAGGTAGAACGATCGGGGGATGTCCCGGTATACCGGCACATTGCCCGACAGCTACGCGAGGCCATCATTGCTGGCCATCTAGAGCCAGGTGTGCGGCTGCCCTCCAGTAGAGATCTTGCGGCACATCTCGGGGTTTCGCGCAACACCATCGTCAACGCTTATGAGGAACTTCTGGCCGATGAGTATCTGGAGGGGAGGCACGGCTCCGGCACCTACGTGTCAAGCCGCCTACCCCACCTGCCTGCCGGCGGCGAGATACCGGCGGTCATCGGGGAGTCGCGCGGTACTGAGCGCAAGTTGGCAGCTTGGGCCGCAAGGGTTGCAAGCTGCCATCCACCGGAGCCAAGCGCCGTCGGGCCGCTCCAGTACGATTTCCGACCAGGATCAGGAGCCTGGGAGGCCTTCCCTTGGTCCCTTTGGCGTAGAATCCTGGCGCGGGAGTGGCAAAGGATGGGCGCCGTAGGCGTGGGCTACGGTGATCCAGCCGGTTACAGGCCACTCCGGGAAAGCGTGGCCAAGTATCTCGCCCGTTCGCGAGGGGTGCAGTGTGGTGCCGAACAGGTAGTTGTGGTGAACGGCACCCAGCAAGCACTGGACCTACTGGCTAGACTATGGTTGGACAAGGAACAGGCTGTGGTATTAGAGGACCCCGGGTACCCGCCCGCGCACAGGCTCTTCGCCGCGCATGGCGCCCGGCTATTGCCAGTTGGCGTGGATGAACAGGGATTGCTGGTCGATGAACTACCCGAGCGCGGTGCCAGGGCGGCTTTAGTCTCCCCGTCCCATCAGTTTCCCACTGGCGCGACAATGAGCCTCGGCCGCCGCTTGGCGCTACTTGCCTGGGCGGCAGACCGCGGTGTCCTTTTGCTCGAGGATGACTACGACGGCGACTTACCCGGGGAGGGACGGTTGATTCCAGCGCTACAGGGGTTGGATCGCTCGGGCTCCGTGGTGTATCTCGGCACCTTCTCAAACGTGCTGTTCCCCGGGCTGAGAGTCGGATACGCCATCCTCCCGCCGGACCTCGTTGCCCCATTTGCAGCCTCCAAGGACCTCGCCGATCGCCAAACTCCTATCCTGGAGCAACGTGTTGTAGCCGCTTTCCTCGCGGAAGGCCACTTCGAGCGCCATATCCGGCGCATGCGGGACTTCTACCGGGTCCGACGCGATGCCCTCCTGGATGCTATAAGAGAGCACCTGCCGGGCCGGGTAGATCTGGCACCCTCCAGTGGAGGCCTGCATATCCTTGTCTGGCTGCGCGCTGATGTCGACGAGAATGAACTGGTGTTAAGAGCCGCAGAAATTGGGGTTGGCGTATACCCGGCTGGACAGTGTTTTCTCCGCCAGCACGATACGCCGGGGTTAGTTCTTGGATTCGGTGGGATGGACGAGCGGCGTGTGGGTGAGGGCATCTCCCGTTTGGCTGACCTGGTGAAATCGTAGCGTTCCAGGCGACGCCGCCCGACCTTACTAACTCGTTCTCGAGTGCGGATGACGGGGCGCTAGGTTCGTTTGTAAGCCGGCAGGAAGGGATATTCTCTAAGTACATCTGTGGATTCGAGCGTTGAGTTATCGCAAGAGCTGCTAGCGTCCAACCGGGCAAGACTTTATGCAACTGAAGCAAATGCATAGGCGCCTACGCAGGCTGGTGCCCTTCTTCGCCAATTAGGACCTGTCCTTTGGCAGTTGATATTAGAGGGGTCTCAATTCGTCACTCTCTATCCCCAGGTATTGAGAATGGAGTCGAGAGCATGGGCTGTTTCGTACACGGCGCTCTCGGGGTTGAAGCGTGGCGGTGGCACCACCTCGGTAATAACGTAGCCATCATAGCCAATTTCTTTGATGGCTTTCATTACCTCGGGCCAGTTGACGTCACCGTGGAGAAGGGGAACAAAGCCAAGGATGTTGCCAACATCGACGAGGAAATCTTTGAAATGGATCTTGCGCAGGCGCTTATTGAGGATTCGAATCCAATGCTGAGGATAACCAAAGGGAAGGCAATTGGCCACGTCAAAATGAACGCCCACGAAGGGGCTGTTGATCTCGTCCACAAATCGAGCCATCTCCAAGGGGCTGAGCAGGAATCGGTTCCAGACGTCTTCAACCGCCAGATGAACCCGCAGCTCCTCGGCGTAGGGAGCCAACTGGCGGAGGCTGTCTTGCGACCGTCGATAGACGTCGTCGTAGGAGTCAGCCTCTGTCACCACTCCGGGAATCACTAGCACGCTACCAGCCCCGACCAGGTGGGCCGCCCACACCGTTTTGCGCAAGAATTCAATGTTCCTGGCGCGCTCGGCCTCGTCCGCCACGGTAAGAGGATAGACGAAGGACTGAACAGCCAGAACGCTGGGAATCTCCACTCCGATCTCAGAGGCCAAGGCTCCGATGGCGCGAAGCTCCTCGTCGCTCGACTCCAGGTTGAAGTCATCGTTGCGATAAGTGTCCAGCCCTAGTTTTCCGGTGACGCTGGTGGGAGACTCACCCGCTCTACTATGACCCTCGGCCGGCGCAAGCTCGACGCCATCGAAGCCAGCATCTCGCGCTAGTTCCAGGCACTGGCGCACACTCATAGTCTCGGGAAAAGACAACTGGCAAATGCCTTTCTTCACGGGTTCATTACCTCCTTCGAACTCTCAGAATCCCAAACCCACCGGCAGCAAGGGTAACCGTTAAGGCGAAGCCGATAATGGATTGTGGGTTGGGGGTCAAGCAGGGGCGAAACGCCCGATGCAACCTGGCGTGGTCTCCCTGAACCTCCCGCAGGTTACCGCGAGCGCCTCGACTTGTTTCACCCATCGTGGGTCTGGATGAACTTCATGGTCTTTTGGTTAAACTCCTCCGTTTTCTCGTAGAACATGTGGTGGCCTACGCCAGGAAGAAGAAGCAGCGAGGCGTCCTTGATCTTGTCCCCGAGCACCTGAGAGTACCTCAACGGCGTAAAGATATCCTGGTCGCCCACCACCACCTGGGTAGGCGCCGCGATCCTTCCAATCCTATCTTCGCAACTGTGATTAATGCAGGCATCGGCCTGGTAGCCAAAAGCCTCGGCCGGTTGGGGATAGGGGTTCTGCTCCGCGCCTCTCTCCCATTCTTTGAGTTCCTCCGGCCGGTCGTTATAGAAAGCGGGCGTGAACGTCTAAAGGTAGATCTCACGCACCAGCTCAATCGGACTCGAGACTCGACGCGCCAGCGTCTTCCAGGTGGCAAAAAGGTTAGCGAGGTAGTTATCCGATTTGGCCCATGAGCAGTAGCTGGACAGGCTGATGACCTTCTCAGGATATTTGATGGCAAATTCCTGGGCTATGGCTCCTCCCATGGACGCGCCGACAAGGTGGTCTCTGGTCAGGCCCAGCGTGCTCATCAAGGCGGCGGTATCATCGGCGAACTGGCGACAAGTGTAGGGGCCAACCGGCTTGGATGTCTGGCCAACGCCGCGGTTGTCAAAGATGAGGCAGCGGAACTTCTGGGAATAAGCCGGGATCTGGCAACCCCAGGTGCTGTGATCGGCGGAGAGTCCGTTGATCATAACTAAGGGCGTCCCGTCTCCGTGGAATTCATAGTAAACCTCGATATCCCTAACTCTTGCAAAGGGCATGGCACTACCTCTTCATCTTAGTCCTTCGTGGCCGGTGAGCGAGTCGCCTCGCCCCTACCTCCGCCGACGAGATCCGTCCGCCCGATCAAACTGCAAACGCTTTCACCGGCAAACCTAGCACAGCAAACGTTCTGCGACCTGATAATAGAATGTCACGGCTTCGTTCAAACTCTCAATCGTGATGAACTCGTTGGGCTGGTGAGCGATGGTCACCTCGCCAGGACCGTAGATGATGATAGGTATGGGCGCCTTGCCCGCAAAGACTGAGCCATCGGTGTAGTAGTTGGCACCTCGGACGATGGCTTGCTGCAACCGGTTGCCGAGAGTCTGGGCGACCTCAAGACCAGCCCGCACCAGGGGCGCATCAGGCGCTGTTTCGATGGGCGGGCGATCGTTCAGAATCTTGATCTCCACTTCAAACTGGGGAATCAAGTTCCCGATCCTCCTCACCTCGGCGTTGATCTCTTCCAATATCGTCTTGTGATCCTGCCCTGGAACGGTGCGCATATCCACCGTAACCGTGCAACGATCTGGCACGACGTTGGTCTTGAACCCCCCTTGAATAGTATTAACGCTGAGGGAAGGCCCCGTCAGCAGAGAATGCGGTTGGTAAACAAACTGATACTCGCTCAGGATATCCAGCACCGGCCTCATGCGGTCCAGGGCATTGACGCCCTGATCGGGCATGGAACCGTGAGCTGTCTTCCCGAAAGTGGTGATCTCGAGCCAGAGGGCGCCCTTGTGGGCAATGATAACCTGGGAACTGCTGGGTTCGCCGATGACGATACCGTCCACCCCGCTCAAGCCGCCCCCTTCGACGTAGCTCACCGCGCCCAGGCTGTCGGATTCCTCTCCGGCGGTGAAGGCCAGAATCAGGTCCCCTTTTGGTTTATCAGTCCTCTGCGCTATCCGTCCGGCGGCGAAGATAAGGGCCGCGACTCCACCCTTCATATCGGCTGTTCCCCGCCCGTACACACGCTCACCGTCGTCCTGGCATTCGAAAGGCGGGCGCTCCCAGGACACGTCCCCACTGGAAACGGTATCCAAATGACCGGAGAAAAGCAGCGCCGGGCGCTCTCCCGTGCCGCGCAGAATCCCGACGGCATTGGCCCGGTGGTTCCCTAGATCGATCACCTGGGCCTCTAAGCCAAGTTCAGTCATCTTCTCCGCACAAAGCCTGGCGGCGGGAGCTTCATTACCCGGTGGGTTGGAGGTGTTGATGTTCACCAGTTGAACAAGAAAAGAAAGAAGAGCCCGGCAGTCGAACTCGACCAATGTTACCTCCCAATCAAGCTGTTCGCCCCTCCGCGTCCTTACCCTCTCTCAGGGTTCATCGACGGCGAGAAGTCTCAGCAGGAGTAACCGGCGGAAGACTCTGGCCACGGTCTCCCGCGGATTTTCTACACGCTCAATTTTCTCGCACGCCTGGTAACCCGCGGGAAGTTTCGGACCCGGCCCTCCCGCAGGTTGCGAAATAGTATGAGATGACGGCCAAGTACAATACCCGCGGGAGGTCTGAGATAGAGTAGCCCACCGGAGACCAGGGCAGAAGTTCCGGTCGGTCAAGACGAGGCTTTCTTCTGCGCGAAATAGACGTACGTATCCTCAATGTCTCGAATCATATTGACGGTGGCCCGGGTGAGTTGCTTCAGGAACGTCTCGCCCTTCTCCTCCGTTGACTGCGTAGCGTCACCCCAGGCGCCTGTTTCGAGAGCGGCCGCGAAGGAACCGGGATAGCTCAGAAAATACGAGTTGAGAATGGTGAAGACACCGGTCCGAAGTTTCGGAAACTCGGGAAACTCGTTTGGCGCTTTTTCCATATCCACCAGGTCGGGAGCAATAGCCAAAACGGCAGAAGTCTCACCGATGTTGGCGTGAATGCCGGCTGCTGGGCTTATGTAGCCTGCCCCCTCATCCGGCGGCATTCCGGCCCAATAGTCGAAGCCGAAGGCTTTGGTTCCCGCGGGCAACTGGTCGTGAATGTCATTCAGGGCGTGATGGACGGCCCAAGCGTTAGAATAGTGACCGTTGAGCACGATGATTTCGCGAAAACCCTGGGCGGCCAGGGCCAGAGTCACTTCGCCGATGAGAGTGCAGAGGGTATTCAGCTTCAGATAGATGACGCCACCGGCCGGCTTGTGATCGATAGAAAGCCCGAAGACGATGGGCGGGGCCACCAAGGCGTTGATTTCTTTTCCGGCTCGTTTGGCAATTTCGACAGGGATAAGGACGTCGGTTGAGATTGGCAGATGGGGGCCATGCTGCTCCGTGGAACCGACTGGCAGGATAACTTTGTCACCAGTCTTGAGGAAGGTCTCAATTTCCCTCCGCGTCATTTCCGGCATGAAATTCGATTGCTTCTTCATTTCTTACCTCCCGCAACATAACTCAGAAGGCCAGCGATTCACCGCAACCGTCGGCCTTTGCTCTGGCCACCACTCAGAGAAAGTCGCGTCTGGCCCTCTCTCTGGCGATAGGCCGGAGCCCTTCAATTTAAGGGCGGGCGCAGGCTGGATATCGAGCACATTCGCCTGGTGTCACTCAATGCCGAATTCACTCGATCTTTCCAGCCCTTCGCCCGCACCTTTGCTCAGACTGACTTACGACTTCGGCTGCTCAGGAGCGATACCGTCGAAGTCCTTGATGGTCGCCGGCACTTTGGCCCAGTCTCCGGTCAGCTTGTAGCCTTGGGCATCGGCCTTCACTTTGTCATGGTCGAAATCGTTGGACGGTTTCACGAAGTCGTTGGTGATAACGTCCTCTGGTTTTACGTCCTTGGTAAGCTGACCGAGACCCTTGACGATCTTGAAGTAATCGGCCCAGGCGGCCAGGTCATGCCAGCCCCATCCTTGGCGCTTGGCCCAGTCTCCACGGAAGATATTGGCCAATTCCCGGCAGGACTCGGTGCCGATCTCTGGGTTCATGTTTTTCTGCAGCGCTGGGAACTTCTCCCAGGTGATCATGGTGGCCGCGGTCATGTTCCAGTACCCAAACTCCAGGCCCATCGCCGCGCCTTTGAAGAAGCGGGTGTAGATATCTACCTTCTTCGGATCGTCCAGGTCCTTCTTGCGAATTACCCAGGAGTTAGCAAATCCTTTGGAGAACTTGTAACCCAGGAAGTATTTCAGCTTCAAGCCCTGGGCGATCCACATGCCGCGGTAGCCTTCCCAGCTCAGGGCTGCATCGGCCTGTCCAGCCTCCACGCTTTGCGCCCACTGGGGACCCGCGGCCACATACTTGACGGTCTTGGGATCCACGCCGACTTCCACCAGAATCGGATCCGAAATAGCCTGCCAGCCCGCGTCGCCGAGCGAGATAGTCTTACCGGCAAGGCCCTTCATATCGGTGATGGGGCTATCTTCCTTGACTGCGTAGTCAAACACGTTGTAGGCGCCCATATGGAAGGCCGATATCAGCGGCAATCCAGCCTCCAGGGCCAAAGTGAAGACACCGGGGGATGGGTAGCCGATATCCGATTGCCCCTGGTCCACCAGCTTGGTCGTTGCCGTAGCTTCCATCGGTCCTGGCTCTAGCTTGACGTCGAGGTTCTTGTCCCAATAGCCCATCTTCTGAGCTACGTAGAACATATAATCATCGGGAACTTCCAGATTACCTCGGGGGGAAACCCAGCGCACCAGGTCCATGCCTCCAGCTCCGCCGCCAGGCGTAGCGGTGACCACGGCCGCCGGGGCCGAAGTTGCGGCGGCTGGCGCGGTGGTCGCGGCGGCGGCCGGTGCCGAAGTCGGAGTCGCCGACTCAGTGCCACAGGCAGCCAGGATAGTCGAGATAGCGGAGGCCGACAAACCTATGGCCGCAGCTCGAACAAGAAACTGCCGGCGATCGATCTTCTTCTCCACCAGTTGGTCGATTAGCGAATTGATCTTTTCCATTTAGATGGGCCCTCCTATCCTAATTAAGCTATTTCGTGCTACAGGCAGTTCGTTCGTCCCACCGTCTCGGTTTCTCAGCCGGCGCAATGCTATCGGCTTAATCGCGAGACGTCTCGGTGCGCTCGGAGCAACTCCGAGTCGAACCGCTCCGCGGGGAACTATGACATGCGCATCACTCCTTTCCCGATCAGGTGATTACGGGGACTGAACACAGAACAGCCAGCCTTAACGAACCAGAAAACCGATGGTGTCTCCAACCGGACCCTCTCAGGATAGGCACGAAATCGGTAACTGGTCAACGGGTGGAAAAAGGCGAGACTGGCTCAGACCTTTCACCAATCGAAAGGCCTCGAGACAATTTCGAACTGGCGCAACTGCTAAGCCGAAAAATGGTCTTCCGGTCCTGCCGCATGGTGGTTACTCCAACGCAGGTGCCGCGGACAGCCAAGCTATCGCGAGGAATTGAAGCTCGGCCTCACCCGATATTTTGGGATTACGGGCTGTTTTCGAGGAATCTGTAAAACTCCGTTCGCAGGAACTTCCCAGCTAATTTCGTGCTTCACCGATCGCGTCCAGTGCTTCCAGTAACGCACGTACTCTTGACTATGAACCAACATACCACTTGAGGAAAGGCATGTCAACGTATTTCGAGAGCAAAGAACTCTACTTCGGCTCGCCTGCCAGGCGAACGCGCCTATCGCAGGGGCGCAGCATTCGCGGGGCGACTTCCAACCTTCCGCCGATTTATCCGACCCTCCCGCAGGTTTCCAACCTGGTCAACGTTTCCCACAAGCCTCGTAACCTGCGGGAGGCTCAGGACGCGGTAGGGGTAGGTCTCACGTCCATTAGCAAATCCTGCAAGCAACGACCCTCGTGTGCTATCTACCTGGCTGAATCCTCAGAGTGCGTCGGACCTGCCCCTACACCGACGAATATCGCCCTTACAAGTCTCCGACATCTGCCATCCAGTTCCACGGCGTCTTAGGCCTCCCAACTGGCGTATTTCTTGCCGAGGAAGAAGAAGATCACGTACAAAGATATGCCCATTATCGCCAGAAGGATTATGCAGGCGAAGAAGTAGTCCATCTTGATGAAGGAAGAAAAGTAGGCCAACCTGTTCCCTAACCCGTTCTTCCCTCCTACCATCTCCGCCCCTACCGCCGTTAACTCCCCAAATATCGCCCCCACCATGAACCCCACAAACACCATCGGCAACGCCAACGGAAACCTTATCCTCATGAAGATCTGAAACGTATTCGCCCCATAAGACTTCGCCAACGCTATCTTGTTTAAGTCCGTCCTCCGAAATCCCGTCGAGGCGTTTATCATCACCATCGGAAACGCCGCCAACGCCACCGCTATTATCCTCGGCTCACTCCCAAACCCTAACTTC
>JAMDCE010000478.1 GCA_023489135.1 Chloroflexota bacterium | reverse complement strand
CCCTGACCTGCACGGGCGAGGTGTGGGTGCGAAGAAGCATTTCGTCGGTGATGTAGAAAGTGTCCCACATATCGCGAGCAGGGTGGTCCGGAGGCATATTAAGCAATTCGAAGTTGTAACGATCCAGCTCGACCTCGGGGCCTTCGACCACCTGAAATCCCATAAGAGCGAAGATGTTGGTAATGTCGCGCATCACCCTGGTGACTGGGTGCAGCCTGCCCACAGAGACAGGTCGTCCAGGCAGAGTCACATCAATCCGTTCGGCCTCCAGAGCCTTGAGGATTGATTCCTTCTTTAGGATTTCCTCACGGGCCCCCGCTCGATTCTCCAGCTCGGCTCTAATGAGGTTGGCTTCCCTACCCATCACTGGCCGTTGCTCAGGGGGTAGTTGCCCGAGGCCCCGTAGCAGCAGGGTCACGGCCCCGCTTTTCCCCAGAAATCTGGCTTTCCACTGCTCCAGCTTCTCGAGATTGGTCGACGCAGCCAGTTCGCGATTCGCTTCTTCTCTTAGTCTTTCCAGTTCGTCTAGCAAGCTGGCTTCCCTTTCTAAAGAACTCCCAGAATAAGTCTCTGTCGCAACGCCTCAAACAGTATCACGCTGGCCGCTACGGCAGCGTTGAGAGACTCGGCGCCGCCAACCATCGGAATAGATATGAGGTCGGTGGCCAGGGATCTGGCCTTCGGGCTGAGTCCGTGCGCTTCATTCCCGATAATCAGGGCCGACGGAGCGGTCCAATCTACTTGAAAGTACGCCTGGGGCGCCCCAATCTCGGCCGCTCTGACCACGGTGACGTCGTCGAGCGCCTCCCTGATCTCCTCCCAGGATAGGTCCGCCAGGATAGGCAGGCGAAAATGGGCTCCCATGCCAGCGCGGACGACCTTGGGGTTGAACGGATCCACCGTCTCCTCTGAGAGAAGAACCGCGGTCGCACCGGCGGCTTCGCCGGAGCGGAGGATGGTGCCCAGGTTTCCCGGATCCTGCAAGGCGTCCAGAACCAATAGAAGCGCTTTGGAATAGTCGTCGATAGTGCCGCGCACCGGGTAGGTTACGGCGGCGACAATCCCCTGAGGTGTAACTGTACCGCTCACGACCTCGATGATCTTCGACGTCGCTTGGAACCGATCTATCTTTAGCCGCTCCAGTTGCTCGAGAAGCTCAATTCCCATTGGCTTTGAGTCAAGAGCCGCTTCGTCGTAAAGGGCAAGAACCGGCCTTACTCCCGCCTTCAGGGCATCGCTCACCAGGCGAACTCCCTCAATAACGAAACGCCGCTCGCTTTGACGAACGTTTCGTCGATATAGCGAGCGGAGGTACTTAACCTTTTCGTTTGCAGGGCTGGTAATCATACCGGGCGTCCAGAGTGAGCGGCCGCGTCAGCAAAATGTAGGCCTGGGGCTTGTTCCCAGCCGGAAGTCCGGAGGGCGTTGTCTCCGCCTTGTCACGACTTTCAGAGACCGTCCAAGTTGGGGAAACGCCCGCGCGCTACATTCTTCGAAGAAGGAGGACAGGGGAACCCCCTCGAGCGCACAGACCTCAGGCCAATTGAGCCTTAGCGGTTTGGACCAACTCGGCAAAGGCATTGCTGTCGCTCACGGCCATCTCGGCTAGAACTTTGCGGTCCAGCTCGATTCCCGCCTTGCGCAGACCCTCGACGAAGTGGCCGTAGGTGATTCCCGCTGCTCTAGCCGCGGCGTTGATTCGAGTGATCCAAAGGCGTCGGAAGGTTCGTTTCCGGTTCCGCCGGTCTCGGTAGGCGTAGGACAGGGATTTCATCATGGCCTGGTTGGCAACGCGGTAAAGGTCGCCCCGCGTGGCCTTGTAGCCTTCCACCGCGTTAAGAACTTTCTTGTGCCGTTTCCGGCTGGCAACGGCATTAGTTGCTCGTGGCAATAGCGAACCTCCTCCAGGAAGCGTGTATGATTATTGGCAGACAGACTGGCGAAAAATCTAGACGGGAGAAGCCTATCCGTATGGCAGAAGACGCCTGATGCGCCTCACCTCAGACGGGGCGACCTCCAGCATCTTGTCAAACAGGCGTCGCGATCTGGGGGCTTTTTTTCTTCTCAGATGGCTTTTCAGCCCCTTGGCCCGAAGGATCTTTCCCGTTGCGGTGATCTTGAAGCGCTTCTTTGCACCTTTGTGCGTCTTGAGTTTCGGCATGCGGTTGAAGTACCTCCAGTAAATGCGCCCCGATTGGTGGCGTTAACCTGTCCTTTTCAATCAAAGACGTCCCTGGCTCACGGGAGCGGGGACGGCAAACATAGAGATTATATCAGAAGGATTGGTCGAATGCAACTGTAAGAATCCCCCCTCAAGTCTGGCATAGTTCTTGCTTACCTTCGCATGTGGCGTGCTATTCGGCGTTCGATGTGGCGCGTCTTGTCTTGACTGTCGTAGGCGAGTCCTGAGGGGAGATCCGTGAAGGAAAGTAAGTGGTTCAGACCGGTCCTCGCCATCCTGTCCCTTGCGATGATTATGGGGGGGGTAGCCCTCTTCGTGGGTATGGGACGTGGCGGGCCGTCATCCAGCGCTTTGTCGACGGTGGTGCAAGACGTTAAGGCCGGGAAGATCGCTCAGATCGACGTAGCTTCCAGCGGCGATCGAATAGTCGCCTACTATAAGGATGGTACCAAAGCTGAGTCGAACAAGGAACCCGGGTCCACTGTTCAGGATTACTTGCAGAAAGCCGGAGTCCCGGCCAACCAGATGCCGGCAATCAACGTGCAATCCGATAGCCCGGTGATGGGCGGCTTGCTAACCGCGCTTATCTTCATCGGTCCGATGATCTTGATCATGATCGTGATGCTCCTCGTCTTTAGCCGTTCGAGGCCAAGGGCGCAGAACCCTACCGACCAGGCCTTTTCGTTCACCAAGAGCAGAGCCAGACTCATCACCGGCGATCGTCCTACCGTTACCTTCGCCGACGTCGCCGGGGTGGAGGAGGCCAAAGAGGAACTCCAGGAAGTGGTCGAGTTCCTGAAACTGCCGCAGCGCTTCTTGAGGCTGGGCGCGCGCATCCCCAAAGGCTTGCTATTGATCGGACCGCCCGGTACCGGCAAGACCTTGATGGCCAAAGCCGTGGCCGGAGAAGCCGGGGTGCCATTCTTCAGCATCAGTGGCTCAGAGTTTGTGGAAGTGTTCGTCGGCGTTGGTGCTTCCCGGGTAAGAGACCTTTTCGACCAGGCCAAACGAAACGCCCCCTGCATCGTCTTCATCGACGAGATAGATGCCGTAGGGAGGCAGCGAGGAGCCGGGCTGGGAGGAAGCCACGACGAGCGAGAACAAACCCTAAACCAGATCCTGGTGGAAATGGATGGCTTCGATACCGCTACTAACATCGTGGTCATCGCGGCGACTAACCGGCCTGATATTCTCGACCCGGCCCTTTTGAGACCAGGGCGATTTGACCGGCAGGTAGTGCTGGATCGGCCCGACATCAAGGGCCGGCAGGCGATCCTGGAGGTCCACGCCAAGGGCAAGCCGCTGGAGAAGAACATAAGCCTGGAGACCCTGGCCAAGCAAACACCAGGCTTCAGTGGAGCCGACCTGGAGAACCTAATTAACGAGGCGGCGATTCTTGCGGCGCGACGAAACAAGAAGGCCATCAGTATGTCTGAGATGGAGGAAGCCATCGATCGAGTGATTGCTGGACCAGAGCGAAAGAGCCGGATTATCAGCGAGCGAGAGAAGACTATCTCGGCGTATCATGAGATTGGGCACGCCGTGGTGGCGAGGATGCTTCCCAACGTGGACCCGGTGCACAAGGTGTCGATCATCGCCAGGGGAATGACGGGAGGCTACACGCGCGTTCTCCCTACTGAGGATAGGTACCTGTGGACCAAATCCCAGTTCCAGGATACCCTGGCCTGGTCTCTGGGGGGTCACGTGGCCGAAGGTGTCTTCTTCGGTGAAGTGAGCACCGGCGCAGCCGACGACATAAAAAGGGCGACCGACATCGCCAAGAAGATGGTTACCGAATACGGTATGAGCGAGACCATCGGGCCACTCGCTTTGGGACACAAGGACGAACTGGTGTTTCTGGGGCGGGAGATCAGCGAACAGCGAAACTACAGTGACGAGACGGCGAAGGTCATTGACGTGGAGATAAAGCGCCTCATCGGCGAGGCCCGAGAGACGGCGAAGCAGTTGATTGAAGCCCACAAAGAAGTGATAATAAAGGCGGCGGCTTTCCTGGCCGAGCATGAAACCATAACCGGCGCCGAGCTTGATCAGATCATGGGGCTTCCACCTCGTGAAGTAAAGCCACCGAAAGAGGTACCAGGTTCTCCGCATCCTCACGCGACTGAGGAAGTGGAAGCCCAAGCGGCCCAGCGACTGTAATCCGAATGAGTTTGTTTAATTGGACCTCATCTAACTCGGGAAGCCAGGAACGCGAAGCTCACGGCCTTCCTGACGTGGAACGCGCCGTCGAGCGTCTTTCCGACGACGAGACTCTGCGGGGCGATCTCACCGACTACGGTTTTGGGCCGCTGTTCGCTGTGGTGTCTGAGCTGGCTGTCGCCCGGGCCGAGCGCTTTGGATCCACGGACGAGCTGTATCTGGCTCTGCGCCGGCTCCTGGTGGCCTCAGTTGAAGCGGCTGAGACGAGGAAACCGGCGGCGCTGCTGGAGGGGGTCGCTGCTCCGCTCTTCGAGGTGGATGAACGCGCCGCGGTGGAAGCAGACCCGGGCAGACTAGAGGGGACAGCGGATGAGGTCGCCATTGATATCGCGCGGGCCGTGGCCGAAGCCACCGGTGTGGAGCTCGAAGGCTAACTTCTGATCTCGTTCTCATAGGGACGAGCGTTACCGTCCCAACGGTCTAAAGCGATCTTATCCCAGTGGCGCGTAAAGAGATCCGGTATATTGACAGCGACGGGGGCAAAGCATTCACGTCTGCAGCGTCGAGGGTCAGGTCTTGGGGAGATGCTGATGTGGAAATGGCGTCTGGCAATCGTTCTGATCGCGATCTTGGTGACAGCCACTGTGGTCGGCCGCACCTTCCTGAGCCCCGGGTCCGCCTCAAATCGGACCACGCCCACAGCCGCATCTGGCGCCACGATGGAGGCTCAATCAGGCGCGGGAGCCATAACCCAATGGTACGAGCTCTACTTCACTGACCCCAAATATCCTGACGACCCGAAGAACCACCGTGGCGGCATCGACGAGAAGTTGGTGGCCCTGATGGACCGATCCCAGCGGACGATGGACGTGGCCGACTACGACTTCGACCTAGCTAATGTTGCCGAGGCGATGGTGCGGGCGAAAAAGCGCGGCGTGAGGGTGAGGATGGTCACTGACACCGACACTCTCACTAACACTAAAGATAAGAGGGTCCAGAGCGCCTTCAGCAAGCTCAAGGCCGCTGGTATCCCTATCGTCGACGACCAGCGGCCCGCCATAATGCACGATAAGTTCACAGTGGTGGACGACGAGTGGGTCTCGGCCGGTTCCTGGAACTACACCGACGGCGACACCTATCATTTGAACAACTGGATGGGGATTTTCCACTCCGAGGATTTGGCGGCCAATTACGCGGCCGAGTTTGAGCAGATGTTTGCGCACAAGTTTGGCCCGGCCAAGTCCGATGTCGCTCCCCATCCCTCTCTCACCATCGAGGGCGTCGCCGTCAAGAACCGCTTCTCGCCCAAAGGGGATTGCGCCGATCTCATTATTGACACTATTCAGAAGGAGACGAAGAAATCTGTGTACTTCATGGCCTTTTCCTTTACGCACGATGGGATTGGGCAGGCCATTATCGACAAGCAGAAACAGGGTGTTTCTGTCTCTGGAGTCTTCGAGACCTCAGGTTCCCAGACCCAATTCTCTGAGTACGGCAAGATGAAGAAGGCTGGCTTGGACGTTTACACCGACGGTAACCCGTGGTCGATGCACCACAAAGTCATCATTATCGACGAAAGGATCGTCATCGTCGGCAGTTTCAACTTTTCCTCGAGCGCCGACAAGGAGAACGACGAGAACCTCCTAATCATAGACGACCCGGGCGTGGCTAAAGCCTTCAAGGGTGAGTTCGATAAAGTGCTGGACGCGGCCAAACATCCGCGGGCCAAGAGCTGATGTCAGGTCAAAAATGATCTCTACGCTGATCGGCTACGCGCTGGTAGGTCTCTTCATAGGGGTGCTTTCGGGCCTCTTCGGGGTGGGCGGTAGCAGCATCAGCACCCCTACTCTTCGTCTATTTCTGGGGGTCGCACCGCTTATTGCCCTGGCTACCCCTCTACCCGTCACGATTCCCACGGCCATCGCCGGCGGTCTTACCTACTACCGCCGAGGTCTGGTGAATTTGAATGTCGCCTTATGGTGCTCTCTGGCGGGGGTTCCGGCGGTCATTGCTGGAGCTGCCGCTACGGCGTTCATTTCTGGTTCCTGGCTGATGATCCTGACCGGTGTGGTGATGTTGGGAATTGGAGTGCGGGTCGCCTGGGCGGCCTTGGTCGCTTCCACCAGGGAAAGAGAAGTTTCGTGGGATCCCTCGGGACGTCGTGTAGACCTGTTGGCCGTGCTTATTGGGGTTGCGGTCGGATTTCCCTCGGGGCTCTTGGCCAATGGCGGAGGGTTTCTGCTGGTACCAGCCTTTATCCTGGTGCTGGGCTTGTCTATGCACGAGGCTGCGGCGACATCGCTGATGTGCATTGCCGCGTTCGCCCTGCCGGGGACGGTCGTTCACTGGGCCCTTGGGCATATCGATCCAGTTCTAATGCTGAGCCTGGCCGTCGCCGTGATTCCGGCCAGTTACCTCGGCGCTCGGATCGCCCTCCGTCTGAAAAGCACCCAGGTCCAGGTGCTGTTCGGGATCTTTCTCTTTCTCTTCGCCTCGTATTTTCTCTATTCAGAGATAATCCGAGCGATGCTAGCCCGTTAGGTCTTGGCTCGGACGACAAACGCTTCATGTTAGGCCGCAGTCTTCATCCACTCTTCCTATGATATCAATAATGTGTGAGGACGTCCTATGATCCTGATAGGCCATTCCCTGGCGCTCCACTTCTAATAAAGGCGAAGCGTTGGCAGGTGTAGAGGCAGGTCTGACGTGCTGTGAGGATTCTGCCAGGTAGAATAATAGAGGAGAGTAGTCGCTTGCAGGAGTTGTTAATGGACGTGAGACCTGTCCCACCACGTCTTAACCCTCCCGCAGGTTACCACAACTGTGAGGACCATCGCCGTCGATGAAACCCGCGGGAGGGTAGCCAAGCCCCTAGCATCTCACTTGCCAATCGCTGGCATAAGATGACGTACGAGCCGATTTGTTCATCCCTAAATGAACAATCAGGGTCTGCCGTTCTCAAAGCGGATGAGTAGTTTCGGGGCGGCGGTTTGGCATTCGGCGAACGAGGGTCAGCGCTCGGTCTGACCTACCAGAGGGTGCACGCGATTAGCTAGGGACTCTCTGCCAGCGGCGCCTTGTGCAACAGCGCAAGGAAGGCCAGATTCGCCACAGAGGGACGTGCGTCCTTGTGGGAGACGATGCTTAGCTCTCGTTCCAGGCGAAGCTCTGGAACAGGCACTGTCCGCAATATCCCATGTTTGACCTCAAGCGTTACGCTGAAGCCAGAGACAACCGCGATTCCCATTCCCGCCGCTACCGCCCGTTTCACCGCTTCGCAGCCGCAGAGTTCTAGAGACCGTCGTAGGGTCACACCGACTCGTGCCAACTCTTCCTCGACGACTCTCCGTGTGCCTGAGCCAGGCTCTCGGAGGACAAAAGGCTCCCACTCCAATTCCTGAGGCGAGATGGCTTCCCTTGTAGCAAAAGAATGCTGAGGTGGAACAATGAGCACCAACTCGTCGCGCACGTAGGACTGCACCTGTAGTTCCGGCAGAACGGTAGCACCTACAAAGCCAAGATCAAGGTCGTTCCTGAGGACCATTTCCTCTATCTGCTGGCTATTGGCAATCCTAAGCGATACTTCCACCCTAGGATAACGTTCCCGAAACAGGGTTACCGCACGGGGGAGTAAGTATACTCCCGGTGTGCTTGAGGCTCCCAAGCGCAGGTATCCACGCTCCAGGCCCTCTAACTCCGCCAAAGCCCTCTTTGTCTCTTTTGTAAGAGCGAAGATGCGCTGTGCGAAGCCTTGGACGATGCGTCCGGCGTCGGTGAGGTAGACACGGTTTCCCACTTGCTGAAAGAGCTTTGCTCCCAACTCCTTCTCCAGCGCATGGACGTGTCTAGAGACAGCGGGCTGGCTGATGTAAAGCTCCTGAGCCGCCCGGGTGTAGGAGAGATGCCTAGCCACGGCGTAGAAGACCTCAAGGTGGTGGATATTCATCAGTCATAACACTTTCGGTATATCATCTTTGCGAAACGGGTATTTGCATTATAGCACCTCGTATGGTAAGTTGCGAGTTGTCGGAACAGTCGAATGGGAAAATGTAATTTCTGGAGCAAACAGGTGATTGACTACCGTCAAAAGATCAAGCTTACCTCCTTCTCGCACGGTGCTGGCTGAGCGTGCAAGATAAGTCCTCAGGACTTGGCGCAGGTCCTGCGCTTGGGAGCCTCAAGCACACCGGGAGTATACTTACTCCCCCGTGCGGTAACCCTGTTTCGGGAACGTGTGCAAGATAAGTCCTCAGGACTTGGCGCAGGTCCTGCGCTACGTGCCGGCTCCCACTGATCCCAACCTGCTGGTAGGAATGAACACTCTGGACGACGCTGCCGTCTATCGGGTGAGCGACGAGCTAGCCATTGTCCAGACCATCGATTTCATTACGCCTGTCGTTGACGACCCCTACAATTTCGGAGCCATCGTCGCGGCCAACGCTCTCTCCGACATCTACGCCATGGGTGCAAAACCTCTTTTCGCCCTGAACATCGTGGGCTTCCCGGCTAAGACCTTGCCTATGTCTATACTGGGAGAGATCCTGCGAGGAAGCGCCGACAAGGCGGCCGAGGCGGGCGCGAGCATCGTCGGCGGCCATTCGATCGACGACAACGAGCCGAAGTACGGTCTGGCGGTAACGGGAATTGTTCACCCGGACCAGGTGGTGACCAATGCAGGCGCCAAGCCAGGCGACGTTCTCGTCCTGACTAAGCCGTTGGGAACGGGAATCATCACCACTGGCATCGACCGGCTGCTGGTGGGCGAGCGCACCGTTGAGCGCGTGACGGCTGTCATGAGCGAGCTGAATCGCCGCGCGGCCGAGGCGATGGTGCAGGTAGCGGTAAACGGCTGCACTGACGTCACTGGATTTGGGCTCTTGGGACACCTTCACGAGATGGCCAAAGCTCGCGGTGTAGCCGCTGAGGTAACACTGGAGACGATTCCAGTTCTGCCGGAGACCTGGGAACTCCTCAAA
>JAMDCE010000309.1 GCA_023489135.1 Chloroflexota bacterium | reverse complement strand
GCGGTCCCCATAGAAGCAACGACGTTGCTCAGCCCGTACTGGTGAGCGATGATCGCGTCCATGTACCCTTCCACGATGACGGCCTCGCCACCGGACTCAATTTCTCGAAACGCCAGGTCGATAGCGTACAAAACCGCGCTCTTGTCAAAGAGTTCCGTCTGTGGGGAGTTAAGGTATTTCGGAGGACGTTCATCCAGGGCTCGGCCGCCGAATCCGATCACCTGGCCTCGTTTGTCTCTAATGGGGAACATGAGCCTGTGTCGGAAGCGATCGTGAATCCGCCCGTCATCTCTTTCCACCACTAGACCGGCGGCTTCAATCTCCTCAGGGGAAACCTCCTTGGCCAGGAGGTATCTGAAGAGGTCATCCCAACGGTCGGGAGCAAAGCCAAGCTGAAAAACGGTGACCGAGGAATCGCTGACGCCTCTCTGGACCATATACTCTCGCGTGGCCCTGGCCTCGTCGGACTTCAGAAGCAGGTTGTGGAAGAACTGAGCCGCGGCCTGGTTAATCTCACGCAGGCGGGTCTGACGAGATTCCTCGGCTACCTTGGATTCGGGTCGACTGGTCAGGGTGACGCCGACCTTCTCAGCAAGCTGGCTCAAAACGTCCTTGAACTCCAGATTGTCCAGCTTCATCAAGAAGGTGAAGGCATCGCCACTCTGGCCACAACCGAAGCAATAGTAACTCTGGGTCGCGGGAAACACGGTAAAAGCTGGGGTTTTTGTGTTGGAATGGAAGGGGCAGAACCCGACGAAATTGCGGCCCGTCTTCCTCAGAGTAACACGGCCGGAGATGATATCGACGATGTCTAGCCTGTCCTTGATCTCTTCAGAGACGCTCATTGGCACACCTTCCCTGGGGCGCTGCCTTCAAATCGACCAGAGCCTCGGCATAAAGAGTTTCGCGAAGACCTCGAGAGCGTACCGGTCGGTCATTCCGGCGATGTGATCGCACACCAGGCGCTCTGGTGGATCGTGGTGAGGGTTCCTTTGGAGCTCGTCTGGAAGTTGGTTGGGATGCTGACTGAAGTGCTCGTAAAGCGTTCTCACGAGCTGCTTGGCCTTCTCTGTTTCTTCTCTATCGGAGAAGTGGATGTATACTGTCTCAAACAAAAAGTTCCTTAGGTCTTCCGTAACTTGCAGGACCAGCGGGCTCATCGTTATCTGGGTGGAGTCCGGGTCGACCAAGTGCTCGTGACTGGGATTAGTTCCGCGCAGGCTATGCGCGATGACATCGTGAACCATCGTATTTATTCGGTCCGAGTGGTTGGATCCCAGTAATCTGAGGGTATCTGAGGGCAGGTCGGTCAGCGAAATTACTTCTCCCCGGATGGCATCGTCGATGTCGTGGTTGATGTAGGCGATGGTGTCGGCCAGTTTGACAATCTGCCCTTCCAGCGTGCCGGCCTTTCCCCAGGCATCGGGTACGATGCTGTCGCGCACCTTGGAATGGCACAGAATACCGTCTCGTACCTCCCAGCTCAGATTGAGACCCGCTCCATCTTTCTCCAGGAAATCGACGACCCTGAGGCTTTGCTGATTGTGGCGAAAGCCTCCAGCGTGGACTGAATCTAGCGCCTCTTCGCCGGCATGCCCGAAGGGCGTATGCCCCAAATCATGACCGAGGGCTATGGCCTCGGTCAAGTCTTCGTTGAGTCGTAGCGCCCGGGCAATGGTGCGCGCGATTTGGGTGACCTCCAACGTATGGGTCAACCTTGTCCGGTAGTGGTCGCCCTGAGGAGCGATGAACACCTGAGTCTTATGTTTGAGCCGGCGGAAACTCTTGCAGTGGACGATCCGGTCTCGGTCCCGCTGGAAGCAGGTTCTTACCGAGCACGGCTCCTCGGCGCGGCCTCGCCCCTTTGATTCGGCGCTCTTCACGGCGAGGGGAGAAAGCCGATCATACTCCTCTAGTTCGATGCGCCTCCGCACATCCTGAGCGATTGCCACTGGTACCCCGTTTACTTGTCTCTATCTACCGTCTCAAGCGCCGCCTGGGCTGCGGACAGGCGCGCGATGGGAACACGGTAGGGCGAGCACGATACGTAATCGAGCCCGATCCTATGGCAAAACTCCACGCTGCTAGGCTCGCCACCGTGTTCACCGCAGATGCCGACCTTCAAATTGCTTCGCGTGGAGCGTCCCTTCGTTGTGCCTATTTCCATTAGCTGACCTACCCCCTGCCGATCCAAGACCTGGAACGGATCATCTTTGTAGATCTTGTGTTCCAGATAGTACGGCAAAAACTTACCTATGTCATCGCGGCTGATTCCGAAGGTGGTTTGAGTCAGATCGTTAGTTCCAAAGCTGAAGAACTCCGCTTGCGTGGCGATCTGATCAGCCGTCAAGGCTGCGCGCGGCAGCTCAACCATTGTGCCGACTTTGTATTCAACGGTGACTCCGGCATTTCCCATCTCTTCCCTGGCCACCCGATCCACGATCTCACGCTGGAGAGCCAGCTCGTTTACGTGTCCCACCAGGGGGATCATGATTTCCGGGAGCACCACAATGCCTTTCTTGGTGCACTCGATGGCGGCCTGAAAGACGGCCCGGGCCTGCATCTCCGTTATTTCCGGGAAAACGAGGCCAAGCCGGCAGCCTCGGAAGCCCAGCATCGGGTTGGCCTCGCGAAGGGAATTCACTTTGGCAATCAACCTTTCGGGGTCAACTCCCATTTTCCTAGCCAGGTCGATGATCTCGTGTTGCTCGTGCGGTAGGAACTCGTGCAAAGGCGGGTCCAATGTCCTGATGGTCACCGGGAAGCCGTTCATCGCGGTGAAGATGCCGACAAAGTCGCTTTTTTGGAGGGGGAGAAGTTTGTCCAGGGCGAGCTTCCGATCCTCCAAGGTGTCGGCAACGATCATCTCTCGCATCGCGTCGATTCGGTCGCCTTCAAAGAACATGTGCTCTGTGCGGCAGAGGCCAATCCCCTGGGCGCCGAAGGAGCGCGCTGTTATAGCATCGTGAGGTGTATCCGCGTTGGCCCTGACGCCCAAGCGGCGGAACTCATCGGCCCATCCCATCAGAATCTTGAAGTCGCCCCCAATCTCTGGTTCAATAGTGGGCACGACGCCGAGAAGCACCCGTCCGGTGCTGCCATCGACGGTGATGAAGTCACCTTTCTGAATGACCTTCTTGTCGACGGAGAACTGTTGGTGCTTGTAATCGATGCGCAGCGCTTCAGCGCCAACTACGCCCACTTTGCCCATGCCTCTGGCCACTACGGCGGCGTGCGAGGTCATTCCACCCCTGGCGGTGAGAATGGCCTGGGCGGCGACCATGCCTGGGAAGTCCTCGGGTGAAGTCTCTGTGCGCACCAGGATGACCTTCTCACCCCCCTCGACCATGGCTATGGCTTCTTCAGCCGTGAAGACGACCTTCCCGCTAGCGGCTCCGGGACTGGCCGGAAGGCCCGTCGCCAGCACTCGCACCTTTGCATCGGGAGCGATGGTCGGGTGCAGTAGCTGGTCTAGCTGGTCTGGGGCCACCCGGCGAACGGCTGTGCTCTTATCAATTAGTCCTTCTTGCACCATGTCGACCGCTACTTTGACCGCTGCCCGGCCTGTTCTCTTGGCCGAACGAGTCTGAAGCATATATAACTTACCTTTTTCGACGGTGAATTCCAGGTCCTGAGCATCCAGGTAGTGCTTCTCCAGACGTTGAGCTATCTCGAGGAACTGATCGTAAACAGCGGGGATGTTATTGTCGTCCTTCATTTCGGCGATTGGTCGTGGGGTTCGGACACCCGCGACCACATCTTCGCCCTGCGCATTCAGGAGATACTCTCCGAACAACTCCTTCTCACCCGTGCTGGGATTTCGAGTGAAGGCGACTCCCGTGCCCGAGTCATTTCCCATATTGCCAAACACCATGGCCTGAACGTTGACTGCTGTGCCCAAATCGTGAGGAATCTTGTTTACGTTTCGATAGGCAACTGCTCGTTCGCTGTTCCACGATTCAAAGACGGCCTGAATGGATCGGCGTAGTTGTTCGGAGGCATCTGATGGGAACTCCAGACCTTTCCGCTGCCGAACGATCTCCTTGAAAGCGGCGACTACCTCTTTCAGTGTTTCCGCCGTGAGATCAACGTCAGCCTTAGCCCCCGTCTTATCCTTGAACTCCTGAAGCTTGTGCTCGTAAAGATCGGAATCGATCCCCATTACCACCCGGCCGAATAGAGCAACAAAACGGCGGTAGGCATCGTAGGCAAAGCGAGGGTTACCGGTCTGCTGGATTAGCCCTTCGACGGTGACATCGTTGAGCCCAAGGTTGAGGACAGTATCCATCATTCCGGGCATCGAGAACTTGGCTCCAGAACGCACTGAGACCAGTAGGGGGCGTTCTTTACCGCCAAACTCTTTGCCGGCAGCTCGTTCTATTTCCCGTAGCGCCTCTATAACCTGCTCCCACATCCCTTCAGGAAATCGACCTTCGTTCATGTAGCTAACGCAGGCTTGAGTGGTGATGGTAAACCCTGGTGGAACGGGAAGGCCAGCGTTGGTCATCTCCGCAAGGCCCGCGCCTTTGCCACCTAGCAAATCTCGCCAGTCGCCCTTGCCTTCACAGAAACTGTAAACCCATTTTCCTGTCATTCTCATCAAACCTCCTTGCAAGCCTTTTATAGGCGCTCCAGTTTGGCGAAACTCGTGTTGAGCTTCTTGACGCCTTTGTCGATAAACGCCACTGTGACCTCTTCGTCTTCGGAAACGGCCTTGCTCTCTACGACCACTCCCACACCAAAGACAGGATGACGTACCTTGTTTCCTGCTGCGTACTTCGCTGCAATCGCCGCCGGTTTTCCCCTAGCTTGCCCTTGACCCGAGTGGTTGGCCGGCCTTTCTCCGATGAATGGAGCTGGTGTTGGAGGGGGGCCTTCGACGAGACCTCCCTTAATCAGGTGATCGGGAATGCTGGACAGGAAGCGGGAGCGCTGGCCGATATTGCTGGCCCCGTAGATGGTTCGCCTAAACGCGTGGAGGAGGTAGAGCCGATCCTTGCTTCGAGTAATGCCGACATAGCATAGACGCCGCTCTTCCTCAACCTCGTGGGCGGAGTTCAGCGATCGAGAATGAGGCAGCAAGCCCTCTTCCATTCCAACGATAAAGACGACTGGAAACTCAAGCCCCTTGGCAGCGTGGAGCGTAATAAGGGTCACCGCATCGTGGGAGCCGTCCAAGCTGTCGACGTCCGTCAGAAGGGCCAGTTCCTCCAGGAAGGTCGAGAGTTCAGTGCCTGGCGCTGCCTCTGCGTACTCTCGCGCCACGGAGCGAAGTTCAACCACGTTCTCCCAGCGCTCTTCTCCCTCGGGAGTTCCGTCGCGTACGAACCGGGCGTAGCCAGAACGATCCACGACCAGGTCGAGGAGCTCCACCAGACTGACTCTCTCTTTAGCCGCCGTGAAGGAATCCAGTAGTTCCAGGAAACTCAACAAGGCTCTCTTAGAGCGGGGATTGATGGCCGGCGGCCTGGCCGCGATCGGGCCTCGCCTGTGAGCAGTTTCCAAAGATTCCGCATTCGTGGCTGGCTGGCTCGACCGAGAACCACCTTCCCCCTCCGCGGCTTCCTGCAGCAAGCGCATTGCAGTCTGCATTGGCTCGTCCAAAGCCCGGGCCCAGGTCTCCAGAAGAGATAGAGTTTTAGCCCCGATCCCTTTTCCGGCAGGTGTATTGTTAACGACACGGTAAAGACTGACGCTGTCGTAAGGATTGTGGACCAACCTTAACCAGGCTAGAACATCTTTGACTTCCCGTCGCTCATAAAAGCGCGTACCTCCCACCAGCTTGTAGCGAACGCCATGTCTGACGAAGGCTTCTTCTAAAGCTCGCGATTGAACGTTGGTGCGGTACATTACGGCAACATCGGCGGTGCGGTAATCATCGCGGGCCAGCAGTCTCTCTATCTCTTCGACGACGAACTGTGCCTCTTCGAGCTCGTTGTAGGCTTCGAAGATGGTGACCGGCAGCCCAACCTCGTTTTCTGTCCACAATTTCTTCGGCTTGCGCTGCTGGTTGGCCGCGATAACATGGGTCGCCGTTTCCAATATGTTCTTGGTGGAACGATAGTTCTGCTCCAGGACCACTATCCGGGCTTCGGGATATTCACTCTCGAACTCCAGGATGTTTCGAATGTCGGCCTGCCGCCAACCGTAGATCGATTGATCCGGATCGCCCACTACAAACACGTTACGACGCTTTGCGCCCAATTGAGCGACCAGGCGGGATTGAGCCCGGTTGGTGTCCTGGTACTCGTCTACCAGGACGTGGTGGTATCTATCCTGGTATTTCTCGAGGACTCGCGGATGCTCGTCGAATAGCCGCACCGTCTCGTTGATGAGGTCGTCGAAATCCAGGGCTCGATTGGCTTTCATCAGATCCTGATACTTCCGGTAGGCTCTGGCGACAATCTCGTCCCAGTAGTTCCGGACGTCCAGAGCATACTCCCCGGGAGAGAGCAGCTTGCTTTTGGCTCTGGAGATGGAACTCTGCAGCGCTCGAGGAGAGTACTGCTTCTCATCCAGATCAAGCTCTTTCAACGCCTGGCGGATAAGCCCCATCTGGTCGTCATCGTCATAGATCAGGAAATTGGGATCAAGGTTAAGGTGGGTTGTTTCGCGCCGCAAGATGCGCACGCAGGCGCTGTGGAAGGTGCCCACGGTGAGATCGTGGGCGCGATGGCCTACCAACTTCTCCAGGCGCTCCTTCATTTCCCGGGCAGCCTTGTTGGTGAAGGTGACGGCGATGATATTGTAAGGAGAGACGCCATATTGCCTGATTAGATGCGCAACGCGATAGGTCAGAACGCGCGTTTTTCCGCTTCCTGGGCCGGCCAGTACCAGCACCGGTCCGGCCGGTGTTTCAACAGCCTCTGTCTGAGCAGAGTTGAGACCGTTCAATGAACTCAAGGGAGTTCTCTTAAGCGCCGTGGCATTTCTTGTACTTTTTCCCGCTGCCGCAAGGACACGGTTCGTTGCGACCGACCTTATTCCCCTTGCGCTTGACTGTCTTGCCGCGCGCCGGTTCTGAACCGGAGCTCGCGGAGACTTCCTGCAACACTCGTTGCTTGGGCGGTTCGACGAGGCTGACGTGGTGGATGGTGTGGACGATGTCGTACTGAATGTTGCCCAAGAGCTGCTGGAACATCCGGTAGGCTTCGGCTTTGTATTCCACCAGAGGGTCCCGCTGGCCGTAAGCGCGGAGGCCGATGCCCTCTCGCAGGTCTTCCATGGCCGTCAGATATTCTACCCAGAGCGAATCCATGGTCTTGAGCATAACCAGGCGTTCCAACTGGCGCATCTTCTCGGAGCCCGTGTCTCGCTCTTTGGCTTCGTAAAGTTGCTCGGCAAGATCGAGAGTTTTTTCCTCGATCTCCTCACGGGCCATTCCCAGCAAATTGGCCTCGGAGAAATTATTGGGTAGCGGTAGAATCGCTTTTAGCGCGTTGGCCAAACCGGCGAGGTCCCATTCGTCCGCCTCATCAGCAGCGGTGTGGGCGGCGACGACCGCGGTGATTTCCTGGGAGATCATATCCTTGATGCGCTCCTTGAAATCCTCGCCTTCCAGAATCTTGCGCCGATCGCCGTAGATTACCTCGCGCTGCTTGTTCATTACGTCGTCGTACTCGACGACGTGCTTCCTGATATCGAAGTTGTAGCCTTCAACCTTCGTCTGGGCGCTTTCAATGGACTTGCTGACCAGACCGGCCTCGATGTACTGGTCGTCGTCCACGCCGAGGCGATCCATTAGCCCGGCGATTCGATCAGATCCGAAACGCCGCATGAGATCGTCCTGCAAGGAAACGTAGAAGCGGGATGAGCCCGGGTCACCCTGCCGCCCGGCACGCCCACGGAGCTGGTTATCGATTCGCCGGGCCTCGTGGCGCTCGGTGCCGACGATGTGCAGACCGCCCTTCTCTACCACTCCAGGGCCGAGAACGATGTCGGTACCTCGACCAGCCATGTTGGTGGCGATGGTGACCGCCCCCGGCTGGCCGGCCTCAGTAATGATGCCGGCCTCTTTCTCGTGGTATTTAGCGTTAAGGACTTGGTGAGGAATCCCTTTTCTCATCAGAAGGTTGCTGAGATGCTCTGACCTCTCAATGGAGATAGTGCCAACCAGGACAGGACGCTGCTGCTTGAAGAGTTCGTCGATTTCATTGACGACAGCCCGGAATTTCGCCTCCTCTGTCTTATAGACCACATCAGGATGGTCGAGCCGGATCATCTCTTTGTTGGGAGGGACGGCCACGACTTCCAGTTTGTAGATCTTGTGAAACTCTTCCGCTTCGGTTGCCGCTGTGCCGGTCATACCGGCCAGCTTCTTGTACATCCGGAAGTAGTTCTGGAAGGTGATAGTGGCCAGAGTCTGACTTTCCCTCTCGACTTTGACCCCTTCTTTGGCCTCAATGGCCTGGTGAAGGCCTTCGCTATAGCGCCGACCATCCATAAGGCGGCCGGTGAACTCGTCGACGATAATGACCTGCCCGTCTCGAACCATATAGTCGCGATCGCGCCGGAAAAGGACCTCGGCCTTAAGGGCTTGCTCGAGGTAATGAGTCAATTCGTAATAGCGGGGATCGTAAACACTTTCCCCGTCGGGGACACCCAGCGCCTGCTCCACCTTGGCAATACCCGCCTCAGTCAGAGTAACAGCGCGCCGCTTCTCATCGACTTCAAAGTCGGTGTTGCGCCGGAGGCGAGGGACCAGACGAGCAAAGAAGTAGTACTTGTCAGTTGACGGTTCGGCCTGCCCGGAAATAATCAGTGGTGTCCGCGCCTCGTCGATGAGAATGTTGTCCACCTCGTCGACGATAGCGTAATGAAGCTCGCGCTGAACGCACTGCCTGATGTCAACTACCATGTTATCCCGCAGATAGTCAAACCCGAACTCGTTGTTGGTCCCGTAGGTAATGTCAGCCTGATAAGCTTCGGGTCGTTCGATTGGTCGGAGGTGATGAAGTCTTTCCTCGGCGGCCTGGTACTCTGGGTCGAATAGAAAGGCTTCTTCGTGCTGGATGCAGCCAATGCTTAATCCTAGAAGATGGTAAATGGGGCCCATCCACTTGGTATCGCGCTTTGCCAGGTAGTCGTTGACCGTGATGACGTGCACGCCCTTGCCCTCCAGGGCGTTCAGATAAACGGCCAGGGTGGCGACTAGCGTCTTACCTTCACCGGTCTTCATCTCCGCGATCTTGCCCTCATGGAGGACCATTCCACCCATGAGTTGCACATCAAAGTGGCGCTGGCCAAGGGTACGCTTAGCGGCCTCCCTGACGGCCGCAAACGCTTCTGGCAGAAGGCTATCTAGCTCTTCGCCATCCTCAAGCCGATCGCGGAGATGA
>JAMDCE010000539.1:3163-9352 GCA_023489135.1 Chloroflexota bacterium | reverse complement strand
GAATGTTCTCCATCCTCGCCGGTGTTCTCCTTATCTTCCTTATTTTCGTCATGCTCGCGGCCGAGCGGAAGTCGGAGATGGGCATGGCCCGCGCTATCGGGACACAAAGGCGCAACCTTATCCAGATGTTCCTGTTCGAGGGTACCTTCTACGACTTGGCGGCGGCCCTGGTTGGGGTGGCCGCCGGCCTGGCCGTGAGCTTCATCATGGTGGCGCTGCTGGGCAACATCTTCGCTGGTCAGGGACTGGAGATCGCCTACCGGTTTACTGCGAGGACGGTCATCGTCTCTTACTGCATTGGCATGCTCATGACTTTCCTTGTCGTGACGGTTTCAGCCTGGCGCGTCAGCCGGCTCAACATCGTCTCAGCCATCCGCGACCTGCCCGAATACCAGCCTCGCCGCGACGGAAAGCGCGGCTTGATTCTGGGCCTTCTGGGAATCGTCGTCGGCGCGCTGCTTGCCTGGAGTGGACTCTCGTCGCTTACGGCGTTTTCTTTCTATGGCGGGGTATCGGTGGCGATAATCGGCCTGACGCTGGTTCTTCGCTGGATCTTCCGCCGTTTTGGAGTCAGGCCTGAGGTTCGAGATCGCATCGCTTTCAGTTTTGGGGGCGTTGCGCTTCTGGTCTGGTGGCTGGTACCCTTTGATACTTTTAGCGGTTCCTTTGCCCAGATGACGCAGGGCCTGGAAATGTTCTTCCTCTCCGGCGTGATGATCGTTGCCGGAGGTATTTGGGTGGTTATCTACAACTCTGATATCCTCCTCAATGCGCTGACCCGTACGCTCGGCCGCATCGGGCACCTGGGGCCAGTCTTGAAAACGGCGGTGTCATATCCAATGACCTACAAATTCCGCACAGGATTGACCCTCGCCATGTTCGCCCTTATCGTATTTACCCTTATCGTGATGACCATCATCATCAACGCGAACAACCAGGTTTTCCAGAATACGGCGGGTTTGACCGGTGGTTACGATCTTAGAGCTTCCGTCAGCTATAACAACCCCATCAAGGATCTCAAGGGAGCTATCGACTCCTCTAGTGAGCTCAAGGGCGCTGACTTCGCCGCCATTGGCGGCCAAGCCAACATGATGGTGGAGGCTCGTCAGGTTGGGGCAGCCAAGCAGGATTGGAGCAATTACTATGCCAATCTCGTCGATGATGCCTACCTCGATTCCACTGGTTATAAACTGGCGCTCAAGGCGGACGGTTTCAAGACCGACCGCGAGGTTTGGGAGGCCCTCAAGACTCATCCAGAGTACGCCGTGATCGATAGCAGCGTTGTGCCGACGAAAAACCAGTACGGTATGAGAATATCGCCGCTCAACTTCAAATTGGAGGGCTTTTACTACCAGGATAAGAAGCTGCCTCTGACGCAGGTCGAGATCAAAGAGCCGCGGAGCGGATTCACGACCACATACACCGTCATCGGGGTGGTCGATCAGGTCACCACGGCCTTCGGCCTATATGTATCTCACTCGGCCATGGCCAAGGCTGCTCCGGTTCCTATTCCCCTCACCTCTTACTACATCAAGCTAAGCCCGGGCGTCGAGGCAGCCCAGGTGTCCAAGTCGCTGGAATCCAAGTTCCTGGAATATGGGATGCAAAGCAAGGTCCTGGCTGAGGAAATACACGACCAGAATCAGATGAGCAACTCCATCAACTTGCTGATGGAGGGTTTCATGGCCTTGGGTCTCGTGGTCGGCGTGGCCGCTCTGGGAGTGGTTAGTATGAGAGCCGTGGTGGAGCGACGCCAAGAAATCGGTATGCTCAGGGCCATCGGCTATCAACCAGGGATGGTGCAGCTCAGCTTCCTGACCGAATCATCCTTCATCACTCTGCTCGGCGTGGTGATGGGCGTGGTGTTGGGTTTGCTTCTATCGTTCAACCTCACCAACTATATGGCTAAGGAGATGCCAGGCCTCCAGTTCGAGATACCGTGGCTTCCCATCGTGCTGATCGTGCTAATATCATACGTCGTCTCTTTCTCGACAACGTACCTGCCTTCGCGCCAGGCCGCCCGGATCTACCCGGCCGAGGCGCTCAGGTACGAGTAAAGAGTCTGTAGACACGACGACCGCCTCGCGTTCTGTCTCGCGCTGGCATCACAGGGAACGCCAATCGATGTTTGGAGCAGGTTGGAAACCTGCCCCAAACATCGTGAATTGAAGACCATACTCATGGGCCGCCGCGATCAACCTGCAGTAGAACGTTTCATCTCCATGTCCAAGCCAAGCTCAGGACTGGGGCAAAGGCAACGCCGCCACGGCCATAATAATTGTGGCCAGGGCTATCAGACCCCAGAGGGCTAAAAACCCATAGTACCATTTCAGGGTTTCCGGCTTTCCGATACGAATTCCACGCCGTTGCATTACCATGCGAACTATGATGCCGCGCCCTGCGAAGTACAGGTACATACCGGCGCCGGCTAACCCGAAGTAAGCCCATAGTGCGCTGCTGAAGATGAGTAGTATGCCCGCCACTGGCAACGTCCAGATAATCATTACATCCCAAATCGCCTCGCCGCGCGTGTCCGCGAAGAATGTTGGGTCCACCTCGGATTCAGGCTCGCTCAGTCCGAACTGTGCGGCCAATGTTGGCAAGAATGCATTGATGCCTTGCGACAGCCAGCCCAAGATCAGGGTAAAAACGATAAGAATCACTCCCCAGATTAAGTTCATACGTATGCTCCTTACGAGAGGTCACAGAAAGAAAATAGTGTCAAAGTGGGCCACTGTCCATACAATGTAGGCCAGTCCTACGAGCACCCCAAAGGGAAATGTGACAAACCAGGTGAGGTTGATTTTCGGTTTCTCGAAGCGCAGGCTGGTCGCTGTAGTCATGGTGTTAGCCCAAATAAACCAGAAGCTGGCCAAAGCCAGCAGATAATATCCCCACCGGGGACTGACAAACACGAGGAGAATGCCTACGATGCTGGTAGGGCAGGCCACAAATACGTCAGCGAAAGCGATGCCGTAGTGAGTCTTCTGCTCCCGCCAGTTGTCTGTCGACCCATCGGGATTTCTCATCGCTCTGCCTCGGAGCACCATGATTTGCCAGCCCCAAACGAGCAAAGCAAACAGACCAATCAAGGCGAGCAGAACGTAGAGGCTAATCTGTGAGAGAAGGGTTAACTCTGGCATTTCACTCTCCTTATTGCTAGGAGACGACAGATGAATTGTATGTCACTATATGACAGCTACTATGAACTATCAATCATCATATGTCAATAGCCGCCCGAAGTAGGCTAGCGATGTTCACTTTGCAAACCAGCGCCGGCGTCATGGCCTTGGTGATCTGCTGGACGAGTGGGAGCTGCCGACCGAAGACCCCGTCGGCCACCAGTAGGCCGGAGACTTTGATCTCGGGCTACACAAACGAAACCCGCCCTGCGGCGGTTTGTAGGGGAGAGCCGGGCTCGCCCTGGCGCACGCGTAGTTGCGCCTCTATCCACGCGATTGGTAGAGCCTTGATTATGATGTTTTACAAATTAGTCGGGTAGTGCTGGGTAGGGGCGAGGCGGTGCCTCGCCCAAGGGCGACCCGGGTACCCTCTGGGTGCCGCCCCTACGATTGGCATTACACCACCTTTCCGTCTTGGTGGCCCCCATTTTGCGTATACCCGTTTATATTTTCAACCTTATAATCAAGGCTCTACAAAGCCAGGCTCTACAGTTACCCAATCAACAAGTTAAAGTGCATCAACCGCTGGGCTACTCCGCCCGCCGGGGAAGACGCCCCGATTCAGAACGTCGGAATGGAGCGTAACCCCCCGTCGGCATTCTGCCCCTACCTGCCCGTCCTCTAGGCATGCGCTGTCCGAGCCTTCAGCAGTATGACTCTCCGTCCTTCCACAGTACTAGTACGCCGTCATTAGAGAGGCTGACTTGCTGGTCAGTCTCTTCGCTTCATCAAGATCATAATCCTTACCGATTACACCAGCGTGATCAGGGGCTATTATTGCTCGTAGAAACGGCGTGACGCTCATAGCATTGCGTCTTGGAGAGAGAACTTCGGACCGTCAAAGCGCAGGATAAATTGGGGAGGGATTTGAAATGGCTAGCGCAACAATGGTTTTGGACAAGGAAGCCCGGAAGAACTTCGAGCTGACAAGGGCGCAGGAACAAGTGGTGGCGGTTGAGAATATCGTCCAGGCCGCCAGCGTGGTCAAAACGTACGACACCGGAAAAGTTCAGGTGCAAGCCTTGAAGGGCCTGAACCTGGCGATCAAGCGGGGAGAGATGGTGGCTATTATGGGTCCCAGCGGCTGCGGTAAGACCACTCTCTTGAACTGCCTCTCCGGGCTGGACGAAACTGACGGCGGGGAGATCCTGATCGACGGGGCCTCGCTGGTAAAGATGTCAGATCGAAAACGGACGGAATATCGGGCCAAGAAGATGGGCTTCGTTTTCCAGTTCTACAATCTTCTCCCGGTATTGAGCGCCGTCGAGAACGTCGAGCTACCAATGCTTGTCTCCGGGACGAAGGCCAAAGAGGCGCGCGAGAAGGCCCTCAAGGCCCTGCAAATGGTCGGTCTTCTCGACCGAGCCGGCCACCGCCCGGCCGAGCTTTCGGGCGGAGAGCGGCAAAGAGTGACTATCGCCCGCGCCCTGGCTAACGAACCGGCCATCATCTGGGCCGACGAACCCACCGGAGACCTGGATAGCGAGACTTCCGGGGAGATAATGGACCTGATGTGCCGGCTCAACAAACAGAATGGGCAAACCTTCGTTCTGGTGACGCACTCCGATGAGGTCGGTGGTCGAGCGGATCGCATTGTCAGGATGCGCGACGGCCGGGTCGTTGGCGGCGCCTAGCTAGCCTGGACTGCACTTCGGCGTTGGAACTGAGCTAGGGAAGTCAATAACGTTCCAACGTTCAAACGTTTCAACGTTCGAACGTTGCAAGGGAGAAGAGGATGGAAACGATCTTTGGAATCGAAATAAACAGCATTATGGTGGTCGTCCTGGCGCTTTTCTTCGTTTGTTTGGCCTCGGTCGCCTTTATGGCTGTTCGCAACCCTCTGGTTTTCAAGCTGGGGGTGCGCAGCGTTCCGCGACGTCGCGGTCAGACGCTCATAATCGTGGTCGGCCTAATGCTCAGCACGCTCATTATTTCGGCCGCTTTTGCCACCGGCGACACGGTGACTAATACGATCAGACAGTCCGCTCTTAAGGACGTGGGGAATATCGACGAAACCATCAAGATCGGACAAAGCGAGGATGGGGCTTCCGAGCATGCCAACGCTCCTGCATACTTCCCAATTGCCGCTTACGACAAGGTTCGCCGGGATACACAGAACTTCAACCGCATCGACGGCGTTCTTCCAGTCATAAGCGAGGCGGCGCCAGCCGTCGACAAGACCAGTCGCCAGACGACTCCGACGCTATTCATCAAGGCTTTCAATACAACCGACGCGAAAGCTTTTGGTGAGCTTACCAACAAGTCCGGCTCCAATGTTTCTACCGAACAGCTCACGGCGGCTGAGCTCTACCTCAACGAGTCGGCGGCCAAAGACTTCAACGCCCAGCCGGGCGACGAGATTCAACTCTACGTCGGACAGCAGCCGGCCACGTTCAAGGTCAGAGACATTGTCAAAGACGGCAACCTCGGAGACGCCGGGGCAACGGCGGTTATGTCCCTTTCTCGCGCCCAGGCCCTCTTCAGCCAACCTGGCAAGATCAACATAATTTGGGTCTCCAATCAGGGCGGAGTTGAAGATGGCGCCCAGTATACGTCCGAAGTAGTCGAGAAGCTGAAGACCTCCGTAGCTGGCACCGATTTGGGAGTGACCCCGGTCAAGCAGGATGCCTTGAAAAGCGCCGAGGCCGCCGGAAGCTCCTTCGCCAGCATCTTCACCATCTTCGGTCTCTTCTCCATTATGGCGGGAGTTCTGTTGATCTTCCTCATCTTCGTTATGCTCGCCGCTGAGCGAAAATCGGAGATGGGAATGGCTCGCGCTGTTGGCATCCAGCGTGGCGACCTCATCCGGATGTTCCTGTTCGAAGGCACTTTCTACGACCTGGCCGCCGCTCTGGTGGGCGTGGCGATGGGTTTGGTGGTTAGCTTTGTGATGGTCCTGCTGATGGGCAGCTTCTTTGCCGGAGAAGGGCTGGAAATTGCCTACAGATTTACGGCCAGAACGGTTCTCGTCTCCTACGGCCTGGGCATGCTGATAACCTCCCTCGTG
>JAMDCE010000539.1:0-3153 GCA_023489135.1 Chloroflexota bacterium | reverse complement strand
GACCATCTCCGCCTGGCGAGTGAGCCGCTTGAACATCGTCTCGGCTATCCGAGACCTGCCGGAGTATCAAGCTCGAAAAGAAGGAAAGCGAGGGCTCATACTTGGTATTTTGGGCATTCTCGCTGGCGCAGGAATTGCCTGGCTTGGGATTTCTGGCGGTGCCTCGTCTGGCTTCTCCGGGGGTGTTTCTGTCGCTCTCATCGGTCTGACTCTAGTAATTCGCTGGGCTCTGCGCCGCCGGGGGACCAGGCCCGAACTCCGAGATCGCATCGCCTTTACCTTTGGGGGCATTGCCCTGATGGTGTGGTGGCTCATTCCCTTCGACACCTTCGAGTCAGTTCTCCCCAAGATGTCCGGCGGGATCGAGGGTTTCTTCCTGTCGGGGGTGATGCTGGTGGCAGGGGCCATCTGGACCGTGATCTTCAATTACGACATTCTCCTGATGGGGCTGACCCGAACGGTGGGACGGATCGGATCTCTGGGACCAGTGCTGAAAACGGCCGTCTCCTACCCGATGACTTACAAGTTTCGCACCGGCCTGACTCTGGCGATGTTCTCGCTGATCGTCTTCACCTTGATCGTGATGACGGTGATGATCAACACCACGGGGCAGACCTTGCAAGCTGTTGATACCATCACCGGTGGTTACCAGTTGAAGGCTCAGGTCAGCTATAACAACCCGATCGAAGACATCAATGCCTCCATAGCTTCCTCGAAGGACCTTCAAGCGAATGACTTCGAGGCCATTGGGGCGCAGACGAATTTGCCTATTCAGGCCCGGCAGGTGGGCGCCTCGAATCAGACTTATGAGCCTTACTACGCCAATCTGGCCGACGACGCCTACCTGGACAGCACAGGCTACCGGTTGGTGCTAAAGGCCGACGGCTTCAAAACTGACCGCGAGGTGTGGGAGTCGCTAAAGACCCATCCCGAGTATGCCATCGTCGATAGCCTGATCGTTCCTACCACAATGATGAGCGCCGTCGGGGCAACGCCGGTCAAGTTCAAGCTCGAGGGTTTCTATCTCCAGGACAAGAAACTGCCCTTCACTCAGATTGAAGTGAAGGAAACACGAACCGGCTACACCACGAAGTACACTGTCGTCGGTGTGGTGGAGCAGGCCACCAACGCCTTCGGAATATACGCTTCTCACTCGGGAATTGCCAAGGCGTCGCCTACTCCTGTTCCTTTTACCACCTACTTCGTTAAGCTCAAGCCGGGAGTCGCCGCCGCTCAGGCTTCCCAGGCCCTGGAATCTCAGTTCCTGGAGCACGGATTTCAGAGCACGGTTCTAGCCGACGAGATCAAGAAGCAGAATAGCACAAACAATTCGATGAACCTGCTGATGGAAGGGTTTATGGCTCTTGGGCTCCTGGTCGGAGTGGCCGCCCTCGGTGTCATCAGCATGCGGGCCGTGGTGGAGCGACGTCAGGAGATCGGCGTGCTTCGCGCCATTGGTTACCAACCGCGCATGGTCCAGCTAAGCTTCCTGACGGAGTCGTCCTTCGTAACTCTGCTGGGCGTGGCCATTGGGGTTGCCTTGGGTCTGGGGCTCTCCTACAACCTAGTCAATTTCATGGCGAAGGAGATGCCTATGTTCCGCTTTGAGATACCGTGGTTGTCCATCATCCTGATCGTAGCTATATCCTACGTCGTCTCACTATCGACTACGTACCTGCCCTCTCGCCAGGCCGCTCGAATTTACCCGGCCGAGGCGCTGCGGTACGAGTAGTAACAGTGAGCTGATCTCTCTTAGCTAAGGTTCAAGCGGCAATCGGCAGGCCGCTTTGGAAAGGATGCCGACGCCAGCCCGACGATGAGAATGCTGGCGTCGGCGTCTCCAAATAAAGAAGATAGCGATAAACAGGGGCAATGCGAGATGAACTCACACCACGAAGACTGTGAAGCTAAACTAACCATCGGTTTTGACCAGGATGTTGTCGATGGCGCCCCGGCCGCGCGGTTTGCCCAGCAGTTAGTGGAGCTGATCGAAGACGGTTGTGGACTCGACAGATAAGACGATGAACGTTTCTAACCTTCTCTCAAAGCTGGCTCTTGGGCGTCAATCGGCAATTTGTCGTCCTAGCCCTCTTCTTTTGGCGCTGTGAGAAACGCCAGCAGCTCGAAGCGCCGATTTGAGACAGGAGTCCCAATTCTTAGATCTGAGATTGCCACTACTCCAAGAATAAACCGCAAAAAGAGTTGTGGCCTCATGAATGCCAGGCCGTGGAGACGTATATTAGGACACGGGTCAACCAGACCGGGAGGACAAAATGACTTCGGAGATAAAGGTCATTTGCTATGGTGGCGTCAATTGCTTTCTTATCAAGGCAGACAACGGTTATGTCCTGATCGACTCAGGTGTTCCAAGCAAGCGCGCCGACCTTGAGAAAGAAATTGAGAAAGCAGGCTGCGAGCCTGGAAATCTCAAGCTCATCGTGCTAACTCACGGAGATTACGATCATGCTGGGAATTGTGCTTATCTACGCGAAAAGTACGGTACAAGGGTAGCCATGCACAATGGCGATTTCGGAATGGTGGACAGCGGAGACTGGAATTGGAATAGAAAAGCCAAACCAGACAAAGCCTTCATAATCTTCAGAATAGTATCATTTTTCGTCAGACCTAGCAATTTCGACACGTTCAGGCCGGATTTGATCATCGAGGAAGATTATGATCTCTCTGCATACGGATTCGATGCTAAAGTTCTTCATATTCCTGGACACTCGAAGGGTTCCATAGGAATCCTGACGAGCGGCGGCGACCTGTTTTGCGGCGACTTACTTTACAACATTTTTGGCAAGCCAGGTATCCGTTCTATCGACGATTTAGCAGACTTTGAAGCGAGTATTGAAAAACTGAAAATGTTAGACATAAATACTGTGTTCCCCGGGCACGGCAAGCCATTCCCCATGGAAGTATTCATGAAAAGGCAATAAGGCTAAGCGAGCAAATTGTCTTCAAAGAGTTCAAGTCGATTGAATGAGGTCACCAATGCCGGAGCGGCTCGTTCAGTCGGGAAGAGTCTGGCTCATTTCGGAAGTGGTTTTGGAGACATGGTACATCCTGATTGCCCGAAAGTTGTGATCGTCAGCCGATCAATCTCGGCCTCCGAACCCTAGAGACGGGACGGAACGCCCCGTTTTCTGCCGA
>JAMDCE010000585.1 GCA_023489135.1 Chloroflexota bacterium | reverse complement strand
GGATTGGGCTTTCTCGATCCCTATCGCTACAGCGACTACGGTAGTCCATTGGTGAAAAAGGCCTACGGCGAGGATTTCCTCTTGGCTATGCTAAGGAACGCGGAACTGGGCGTGCCGGATGTCGTCCTCCAAAGTGCTGAGGAGTATTACGACGCCCTGGACCAGAACGTCAGGGACGCTTACATCGGCACCAAGACGCCAGAGCAGGCGATGGAAGAGACGGCAATAGCGTGGGAGCAGATCACGGAAAGAATCGGGCGAGAGAGCCAGAAAGAAGTCTGGCAGTTGTTGAAGGCTTTTTACTCCACTAAGTAAGGCTAGAACCTTAGAGAGAACCACTGGAAAGGAAAAGGGCCAACGTGAGATTGCCGTTCAGTTTACGCGTCAAGTTGTTGGCCAGCTTCCTCTTCGTTCTTCTTCCCATCTTCGGCATTCTGATCGCCGATTTCAGGGTCGAGAGCGAGCGAGACATCGAAGGAGCGCTGGACGAGCAGATGCGCATTGCTCAGACCGTAGGAGCAGTGTTAGATACCACCTTCGATGAGGCCATCGCCGTGGGCACGTTCATGGCCAGCCAGCCAGTTGCTCAAACTTTCGATACGTCCCAGCTAGATCCCTACCTCCAAAGCCTGGCCCCTCTCTACCCTCAATACGAGCGCATAAACGTCTATGATATCCGAGGCTGGAACGCCGGCACTTCGCTCCCCTATTCCCCTGGTGCCTCCCGGGCGAGTGTCGCCGACCGGCCCTACTTCCAAGAGGTGTTGGCTACCAATACCCCCGCAGTTTCGGAGGTGCTCATTTCCCGGAGGACCTTCCGCCCCGCTATCGCCGCTGCCGTCCCCATTCGCGACGACAAGGGCCAGCCCGTCGGCGTGGTCTCGGTGACGCTGGTTCCCGATCTGCTTGCCCGAAAGCTGGCCGGGGTACCCTTAGCGCCAGGCCAGGACATCTTCACCACGGATCACAAAGCCAGAGCCGCCTTCGACACTCGTAGACAGCAGATGGCCTTCTGGGAGCGGGATTACTCTCGCTTCCCCTCCATTCAACAGGCCCTGTCCGGAAAACCGGTCCGTTTGAGATCCTTCCTCAGCCCGATAGGCGATGTCAGGCTTGGTGCCCTCGCCACCAGCCCCAAGTACGGCTGGGTGGTTGGCGCGACTTTGCCGGTGGAAGAAGCCCTGGCCCACGCAACCGTAGCCCTGCGTCTGCGGCTTTTGAGTTACAGCGGTTTAGCGGTGCTGGCCCTGGGCCTCGCTTCTCTCCTGGCCTGGTTCCTGGTCTCGCCCCTCAAACAACTGACGGCCCAGGCCATCGCCATAGGAAAAGGAGAGTTGAGTCGCCGAGTGACCATCGCCACTGGAGACGAGATGGAGAGACTGGGCACCGTCTTCAACGAGATGGCCGCCCGACTGGAGATAACGCTGGACGACCTAGGCGAATCCAACGCTCAACTCAAGGCCATCCTGACAGCAACAGACCATGCCGTCGTTATGGAAGATCTGGATGGCCGGATAGGTTTCCTGAATAAGAGAATGGAAGAGTGGTTTGGGCTACAGGCAGAGGATGTGCTCGGACAGAAGGATGAGGTGATGGCGACACGTATAGCAGCCTTGACGCGCGACCCCGAGGCCTTCTTGCAAAGGCGACGTTATTTAAGCGAACACGCCACGGCGGTGCTTGAGGAAGAGGTGGAGCTAGTCCGCCCCACGCCACGGATCTTCCGCCTCTACGCTGCTCCAGTCTACTCGGACGGCCAACTCCTGGGAAGAATTGAGCATTACAGCGACATCACTGAACACCGGCGTTTGGAGCGGCTCAGGGATGAGTTCCTGTCTATGGCCGCCCACGAACTGAAGACGCCCGTAGCTTCCATCAAGGGCTACACCCAACTTCTCCAACGCTGGGCTCCAGAGGGACATGATCCCCGAGAAGGCAAGATTCTGAAAATCATCGATCGGCAGTCAGACCGTCTGTCGCGGCTGGTGCAGGAACTGCTGGAAGTGTCCCGGTTGCAGTTAGGCCGGATGGAGCTTCGAAAGGAGAGAATAGACTTGGTGAAACTGGCCAAAGAGGTAGTGGAAGGCATAGCGCCGACAACCGACAAACATCACTTGCTCTTTCAAGGTCCGGCGTCGGCCATCATAGAGGCCGACCGGAATCGCCTGGAGCAGGTGTTGATAAACCTGCTGGATAACGCCATTCGGTACTCGCCGGAAGGTGGTGATATCGAGACAAGGGTGATGATATCAGAGGACGAGGCGATCGTAGCGGTAAGAGACAGAGGCGTTGGCATCCCCAAAGAAAGGCAAGAACGAATCTTCGAACAATTCTACAGGGCTCACGCCGGCACCCCCTACGACTTTGGCGGGATGGGAGTGGGATTATACATCAGCCGACAAGTAGTCGAGAGACACAATGGAAGGATACGGTTTGAGAGTGAAGAAGGAAAAGGAAGCACTTTCTACTTCAGCCTTCCTCTCTCTAGAAAGGAAAACTGATGACCACCGAAAAACATAAATCCGTCATGGTAGTCGAGGACGACCTTGACCTGCTAGACTTAATTGCCGTCATTCTGACCGAAGAAGGGTACCGAGTAGTCCCCGCCACTGACGGTCGCGATGCCCTCGCCAAGGTGGCCAAGGAAATGCCTGCACTCATTCTGTTGGACGTGTGGATGCCCGTGATGGACGGCCCCGAGTTCTTGGCTCGCTTTCGGAGAATGTACGACCACGCCACACCTATCGTTCTATTGACTGCGGCTGAAGAGGGGAGAATCGCCGACGCAGAGATTCAAGCAGAGGGTCACCTGAGCAAACCGTTTGATTTGGATGAGTTGCTGCGCTGCGTCGCGGTCTATGTGAGTGAGAATCCGGGGTCAGGCGGAGGAATGAGACCGAGCGCGGAAGCTCTCGAATCGCAGAATGACGAGATGGTGTAGCGTTTACTCGTCAGCTACGGCAAGTCTGCCCTCCTTCACCTTTAAGACGAGATATCCAACGCCTTCACCAGTTCTGTCCCGGTCAATCCTGCCTTTAATGCCTTACTCGCCTGCTCCGTGGAGAACTGTACTGTTAGGGTGTCGTCGTTCGCTTCAAACGTCAGAAGGATCAGGAACCTGCAGATCATGTCCACCCTCTCGTTTGCTGAGCGGAGTATCAGCAGCCTCTTCCTTACCCTCGTACGGGAAATCGGTAGCTGAAACAAGATTGCCTCGAGACTGAGGGGGGCTCTTGCTGTAGTAAACTGGGTGGGCAGGGAAGGATTCGAACCTCCGTAGGCTCTCGCCACGTGGTTTACAGCCACGCTCCATTAACCACTCGGACACCTGCCCTGACTTTGCTAACCCGACGGTGGACCCAGATCGCTAACCCGCTCCGGCGAATCCGCGGGCTCTCGTTCCCGGAGTTTGTCTGGCAATTTCGTCGGTTCAACATTAGTAATTATAGCGTTTCAGTGTCTAGGCCGTCAACCTCAAGTCCGTTGGCGTTGGCTATGCCGGAAATCGAGGGTCGAGCATACGGTGGACGAGTCGTCACCAATCGGAAGTCCTTACAGAGCGACTGGAGGCACGGGCGGCCGACGTTCTCACGTTCAAACGCTCAAACGCTTCAAGGTTCAAGTCTTACCCGTATCTCCTACCCATAACCTAGATTTCGAACGAATAGAGGGCCAAGCGAAGTCCTGGACGGGCCAGTGAACGGTCCTCAAGAAACTGAAGGCTGTGGATACCCCAGAAGCCAACCGAATCTCCATATATTCTTCACAAGTTTTTCACACGCCGGGGTTACTATTAGGCTGAAGTTAAAAGCCGAGGAACTAGTTATGAGGAGGAGGCAAAGTATGAGAATGCAAATGAAGCTGGCAATCGGAGGGGCTATCACCGCTTTCGTCTTGCTGGTCGGTACGGCCGGGATCGTCCTAGCCCAAAGCCAAACTCCGCAGGGGCAGACTCCCCAGGGCCAGAATCCAAGTCAAGACCCTTACGGGAACATGTGGCAGTACTGCACGGGAGGGCCAACGAACGGCGGAGCCGGGATGTCTATGGGGGGCTATGATTTGCTGAAGATCGCCGACCTGCTGAAAACTACCCCCCAGGACATAACGACGCAGCGTCAGGCCGGTAAGAGCCTGGTGCAAATCGCCACGGCAAAGGGGGTAAGCGAAGACGAGTTGATTAATGCGATTGTGGATCCGGTCAAGGAGAGGTTGAATCTTCAGGTCAAATACAACTACTTGACCCAACAGCAAGCGGACGCTTATCTATCGCAGTTTCGCGATCGGGTGAAAACCGCCATCAACGATACGACTCCGCTCCTCAATGGAGAGAACGGTTGGAGCGGCATGATGGGCGGAGGTATGATGGGCAATGGTGCCTTCGGCGGTATGATGGGTGGAGGCGTGACGGGCGGCGGAGGTATGATGGGCAATGGCGCCTTCGGCGGCATGATGGGTAGCGGTATGATGGGCGGATATACCTTCTAAAAAACGTCCACCCCCAGAAGCCTCTTCGAATAGGAGGAACCGAGCTGAGACATTGCGCTCGGTTCCTCCCTTTACTTGCCTGGAAACGGCGTGATATAATCCCAAGTAGTAGGTTCTCCACCCATACCGAATTCAAGCCAGAGACGGAATCAAGACCCTGTCAGGTGAGGAAATGTTCCTGTCTCGCTTTTTTTTCTCTAGTGCGGCTAGGTCGGATTCTCGAGGGACCGTCTTAGGCCTCCTCGGGCGCTTTCTGCTTGCTTTCTCGCTGATAGCGTTCCTGCTCGCAGCCGCTCTTCCGAGTTCTCCCTCTACAGTGCAGGCCGCCGCACCCCAGGTCGAGTATGTCCCAGGCCAACTGCTGGTTAAACTGAAGCCAGGTAACCAGTTCGTCCCCGGAGCCGGAGAAGTAGGCTCTGACTCAGTTGCGCTCACTTCCCTGCTTGTGCGTTACAGCGTCACTTCGGTCGAATCCATTGACATAGGGTCGAGCACCTATTTGCTTCACCTTGGCACGGAAACCCCCATCCCCGAAGTAGCAACGAGTTTTCAGAGCCTCGATGAAGTGGAATTCGCCGAGCCAAACTATCGTCTTCAGGCCACTCTGGTTCCCAACGACCCCTACTTCCAATCCTTCCAGTGGGGACTCACCCAAATTCAGGCGGATCGAGCCTGGGATATCACTACAGGCAGCGCCGATGTCACTATCGCCGTCCTTGATACCGGTGTGGCGCGCGACCATCCTGATCTTGCCGGGAAAGTCCTTCCAGGTCACGACTTCGTGAACGATGACGCCGATGCAGCCGACGACAACGGGCACGGCACATACACCGCCGGAATAGCCGCAGCAAATAGTAACAATCACTTAGGCGTTTGCGGGGTCTCCTGGGGAGCGCGGATTCTTCCAGTCAAGATCCTTAACCAGGATGGTGCCGGTTCCGTAGATGCTTTTGCCAGGGGCATCCGGTACGCGGCCGATCAGGGAGCCCGGATCATTAATGTTAGCGCGGGCATGCCCATCGCTTCCCAAGTCATGGCCGACGCGGTGAACTACGCCTATGGAAAAGGCTCCTTTCTGGTGGCCGCCGCCGGTAACACTCCCGACGGACAACCAAACTATCCCGCGGCTTTTGAAAAGGTCACGGCCGTCGGGGCCACAGGTCGAAACGACGCGTCCACCGGATTTTCCTCCTTCGGCCCTTACCTGGGAGTAGTCGCCCCCGGCATAGGTATTATTAGCACCTTCTGGAACTTTGGGGAACTCACCTACGATTCGGCCAACGGGACTTCAGCTTCAGCGCCATTTGTGGCCGGGTTGGCCGGTCTCCTCCTATCGCTCAAACCAGATCTGAGCAACAACCAGATTAAGCAGATTATCGAGGCCACGTCCGACGATCAGGGCCCGGCGGGTTGGGATGAGCATTACGGTTTCGGACGCGTCAACGCCTATAAAGCCGTGTTGACTGTCGCTCAGGGCTCGACAGGCAACCCCGTAGCGGGGCAATCCAAGATACTGGGTACGATACACGGTGCGCCTCCGGATTCTGTGGTGGTCTTGCTTCAACCCGGACCGCAGATGCGCCCAGACGCTCAGGGGCGCTTTGAGTTCAGTCATCTGCCCGACGGAACCTACACGGTTACCGCCGTGGCCGCGGGCTTCAATCTGGTGAGCGGACCCGAAATCGTGACGGTAAACGGCGAGGCCACCGATGTGAAGCAAGTTGATCTGTCCTTTGCTCCGGCGGTGAATCCGGCCTTCGCTCGAGTCGCGCCCATCGCCGACAACGTCGACCGCCGCTATTTCCCCCAATCGAGTCACACGCTTTCCTATGGATTCAAAGCTTACTGGGAGTCCAACGGTGGTCTGCCGATCTTTGGTCTACCCATCTCAGAAGAGTTTCAGGAGAATGGCTTCGTCACTCAGTATTTTGAGCGAGCCCGGTTCGAATATCACCCGGAGTTTGCTGGAACACCCTTTGAAGTCTCCCTGGGCTTGCTGGGCCGCCAGATCACCACAGATCGGACCTTCTCCACCGTCCAGAGCTTCACCAGCAGCGCCGATCGTGTGTTTTTTCCGGAGACGGGGCATTCTCTCTCCAGCGGTTTCCTACGCTACTGGCGGCAGAGTGGAGATCTGGCCATCTACGGCTTCCCCATCTCCGAGGAGGTTTCGGAGAATGGGAGGACGGTGCAATACTTCGAGCGCGCCCGGTTCGAGTACCACCCGGAGTTACCCCCGGAGTACAGCGTGTCGCTGGGCCTCCTGGGCCTCGAAGTCGCCTCCAAGAACGGATGGCTATAAAAGGGGAAACGGGTTAGGGGTTAAGGGTTAAGAGCAGGGGTTAAGAGCATAGGCAAAGGCAAAGCGTCCGACAACACCGGCCCCAAGTTGCACTCACGGTAAAGGCTGTTCCCTAAGGCGTAACCTGCGGGACGGTTCGGAGGCGGTAGGGGCGGGTCTCCCGAACAGGAACAACCCTCAACCCCCACGTCCGTCGTATACTCTTCATACGGATTAACCCTTGAAATACGGCAGACCCGCCCCTACGTGTCCAATCCCGATCCCGTATCCCTAACCCGTAGTCGCGAATGCCTCGCCCCTATCTCTTTGCCGTCCGTCCGAAGAGCTCTCAGTAAGGGGAGACAACAGATTGGCAACGATTTACCTCGTCGGCGGCGATATCTACACCGAGAATCGCTTGATCCGGGAGGGTGTGCTGGTCGTCGAGGAGGGGCGCATAACCAGACTCGGGCCAGGTAATAAGGTCAGACCCAGTTCAGAAGCCGAAACAATAGACGTGCGTGGGCTGGCCGTGGTGCCTGGTCTGATCGACCTGCACCTTCACGGCCTGAGTGGCTTCGACGTGATGGCGGCAGAGGTTGACGGTATCGCGGCGGTGCTTCCTCGGTATGGAGTGACGTCGTTTCTACCCACCACTGTGCCCGCCACTCTCGACGAACTCTCCGGCGCCCTCCAGAAAATAGCCCTCGTTAAAAGAGGCAATCCTTCAGGCGCCCGAATTCTAGGCATCCACATGGAGGGCCCGTTCCTGTCACCACGGCAGGCCGGAGTTATGAACGCCGCCTACGTTCGCCCCTTCGACCATGGCGAATTCCAGCGCCTCACCGCCGCGGCCGGGGGTGAGGTCAAGATAGTAACTCTGGCGCCGGAAGAGGGCCAGGCTACGGCTTGCCTGCCGAAGCTGAGAGAGCAAGGCGTCATCGTTGCCGTGGGTCACTCCTCGGCCACCTTCGAAGAGGTCCGGGAGGCGGTGGAGGCCGGCCTTTCTTACTCCACTCATACTTTCAACGCCATGGGACCGCTGCACCACCGCGAGCCGGGGACGGCGGGCGCAGCGCTGTACTTTCAGGAAATCACCACCGAGGTGATTGCCGACGGGCAGCATCTGCATTCCGCGGTCCTGGACCTGATCTTACGAATGAAAGGCGTTGATGGAGTGGTGCTCGTCAGCGACGCCAGCCCCCTGGCTGGATTACCACCCGGCCACTATTCCTGGCTCGGACGGGAAGTCGAGGTTGAAACGGACAGAGTTGCTACGGCGGATGGCCAGCTAGCCGGAAGCGCCTCGACGGTGAACAACGGACTGAGAACTCTGGTGAGGACCTTGGAGCTTTCCCTGCAGCGGGCCATTCGCCCGGCCTCCCTTGTTCCAGCCAGAGTCCTGGGCCTCGAACACCAGCTCGGTCGTCTCAAAGAAGGACTGGAAGCGGACATCGCCGTTTTCGATGAGGATTTCAAATGCCGCTGTTGCCTGGTGAGGGGAGAAGTGGTGCACCGGGACCTTTAGGTGGCCTCAGCGCAGGTGCGTCTTCACCAGTTAGGCGATCGTGGTCAGGGCTGGTCCGGCGTAAGGCGACGACGATGATCAGGCCTCTACCCCTGGGGTGAGACCAGTTGCCGCACCCTCTCTCCAATCTCCCCCGGCTTATCCGTCGGTCTGGCGCAGGTCCGGCCGACGCAAACGTAGGCCAAAGGCGTTGGCATGGGTGGATAGCCCAATTGACCGAGCCTTTCCTGGTCCGTGGCCGGGTCCAGCATCTGCACGATCTTGGTCGGGTCATAGATCCCCAGAGCCGCGCCCAAGAGCTCTCTAGCCCGTTTATCCCCGGCCCCGCTAACGATGGTTATCTGCGTGGGAAAATTTAAGAAGCGCTGAACCGCCATGGCGTAAGTAGCCGCGAATAGCCGGAACCGTGGATAGTCGTCGGCAAAGCAACGCAAGGTGGCCTCGGCCGCGGTGCCGTACTCGGCCGCTCCCGTCAGGTAGTACAGCCGCAGAAAAACCTCCGCGGCGACCGCGTTTTGAGGCAGAGACTTGTGCCGCTCGGCCAGAACGCCAAGTCTTTCGTGCCCTTCGGGAAGGTCAAAGAAACCACCGGCGACCTTGTCCCTTAACCGGGTTTCGATGAACTGGGCCAACTCCATGGCTCGATCGAGGTAGTCTTTCTCCCCGGTGCTTTCGTGAGCGTCGAGAAACGCTCTGGCAACATAGACCTGGTCGACCAGAAGGCCAGTCAGATGAGGCAAACCATCGTAATAATGGAACATATAATGGAACATTGCGCCGGTCTGGTCGTCGTGCATCTCGCGCCATAGAAAGTCCAGAGCCTTCAGGGCCAGGTCTTGATAACTCGGGTCCCCCAGAATCCGCGCCGCCTCTAGTGCGGCCGAGACCATCGTTGCATTCCAATTGGTGTAAATGGTCTTATCCACATAGGGAGGACGTATCTTCGCCCGCTCATCCATCGGCAATGAGTAGTAATGCTCGTCGGCATCCTGGCTGCCGAAAAAGACGCCTCGCTCGGCGTCGTAGAGCGCAGCGCGCAGATAGTCAAACGTCCGGAGAGCCGCGTCTCGGTAC
>JAMDCE010000052.1 GCA_023489135.1 Chloroflexota bacterium | reverse complement strand
CCGATGCGTCGACAGCCAGACCTTGACGCTGGCGTTTCAGAGCTTCATGAGGATCGATATTGGGATTGCTAGCCAGACTGGCGCAGAGCTGGCGGAGTTCCGCCGCGGACATTCCCTCTTCGATGGCGAGGAGGGCGACTACCTCCTGCCTCGTCGCAATGCCCAACCCGTGCAGGTGCTGCGCCTGAGTAACTGTGAGCTCGTCGCGTCGAATCGCTTCTTGGACGGCAAGAGGCAGTTTGCACAAAGATACATATCGCTGCACGGTGCGGGGCGACAGCCCCAAACGCTTGGCGACTTTCTCATTCAGGCTGGTTTCGCTGGCATCGCGCCCGCTGGCCTTGCCCATCTCGCTGCGCAGCCGGAGGAGCGCCTCTCCTTGCTCCATGTCATTCAGTGACTTGCGCTGGATGTTCTCCAGTAACTGGCAAGTTAGCCGGTCTACCTCTTCCTGATGTTCCAGCAGAAGGCAAGGAACCCGGTCCAGCCCCACGATGATGGCGGCTTCGCGGCGGCGGTTACCAAAGACGACACGATGGGTGCCGCTGTTCTCGACCACGCCGAGTGGCTGCAGAACTCCTTGCTCACGGATGCTTTCGGCCAATCCCACTAGATCGCCGACGTTCGTCCGCACACCCTGGAGGTCCGGTTCAAGCTCTCTCGGGTTGAGGTAGAGGATGTCCGTTACTCGAGGCATTCTCGTCATCGCACGCCGGGCCAATCGGCGCGTCGCGCACCTTTCGCTTCTTTTTCCCTTCGAGCGGGCTGGAACGAAATTGAATTGTGCCACAGGTCAGGCAGAAGCGGGTTTACCCTCCACTCGGGTTGCTCGCAGCCTACGTGCTCACAGGGGTTTCCACTATAGCACGCCCATGCTTAGATAGTCAACGTTTGCTAGGCAAGCCATCGATCAGAGCAAGTAGTCAGAAGGCTGCGAGAAGGCTTGTGAGCACTAAGGACTCGTTGTCCTACGGCGCGTTGATCCCTTGCGGAGTTGCCGCTGGCATAGATTATGCGATGGAAATATGTGGCATGGGTAAGAGGTCCCGTGCCGAGGGGAGGTGTAGCTGTGGCTAAGCAGAAGACAAGGGAGTCGCTGGGGCACGTCCACCGGATCAATTCGACTGGAGAACACGAGAGCAAGCGCGGAGAGTTGCTGGCTACCCGGAATCATGAAGTAATTCGGCACTGGGCGGAAGGCAGGGACGCGGCCCCGGTGGTGGTCGCTGGATCCGAGCACCAGGGTTACCCTGGCGCGCTTACCTTCAGCTTTCCCTATGCGGGGGGCGCGGAGCTCCAGCAGGTTTCCTGGGAGGACTGGTTCAAACTCTTTGATGATCATGGACTCACATTTGTCTACCAGGAGACAACCGAAGATGGTCTCCTTAGTGATTTCTTCCAGTTTGAAAGTGCCAGCCGCGATCAATAGTCACCTCGCACATGTTCGGCCTGGCCGGTGAAAGGGAAGGATTCTGGGAGGACTTGATTGCCCGTGAGAAGGGGGAGAACCTGAGTTTGGCTGAAAATGCCTTCCTCCAGTTGACTCGGTCACTCTGAGGCGCCGAGCCCCTTCTTGACAGAGCCTTTTCTCAGACTTATCATATGGGCCAGCCGCGAAGACTCCACGAAAAACAGCCATATTGCCCCTTGCTGGTAAGGCCGACCAGCGGCTCTATCGAGAACGCTTGGCAAGGCTCAGCAGGAAGCCGCCCGGATAGGACATTTGACCTTAGGCTTTAGCCGCTCGATGGGAGTGGCCTTGGGTCGTTGAGGCCTTGCCGGAACGAGCAAGTTCATTCCGCCAGGCCAGTTGGCTGTAATATTGTTCTGGAAGAGGAGGAAGGTGCATGCCCATCGTTCAAATCATCACCACCGGCGGGACAATAGCCAGTCGCGTCGATCCAGCCACTGGGGCGGCCGTACCGGTGGTTAGGCCGGAAGAACTGGTCGCTCAAGTGCCGGCCCTGGCCAATGTCGCCGAGCTGCGCATTACCGAATTCAGTCTGGTCAGTAGTTGGGACATGACCCCGACAATGATGGCCAATCTTGCCCGCAAGGTGCGGGAGGCGCTGACCGATCCGGCTGTGTGCGGAGCAGTGGTGACCCACGGCACAGACACGATGGAAGAGACCGTCTTCGCCCTTGATTTGCTGTTGGAGGAACCAGCCCCGGTGGTGGTCACTGGGGCAATGCGAAATCCCAGCTTGACCGGACCGGACGGTCCACGCAATCTCCTGGCCGCCGTCCGCGTGGCCGCCGACCCCGCGGCCAGAGGCCTTGGGGCCGTGCTCGTCCTCAATGACGAAATCCACGCCGCCCGGTACGTTACCAAGAGCCATACGACGGCGCTGGACACCTTTGTCTCACGTGGGCTCGGTCCTATCGGCCTGGTGGATGACGAGGGAGTATGGCTGCGCTGGCAGCCAGTGCGCTTGCCCAGCTTGCCTATGGCCGATCCGGAGAAGAGCGTCTATCTCATCAAGTCGGCCGCTGGTATGGACGACCTGCTCCTGCGTGCTGTGCTGGAAGCAGGAGGACGCGGCGTAGTAATCGAGGGCTCTGGAGCAGGGCACGTCCTCGGTAGTTGGCAGCCGACCATAGAGGCGCTGATCCAGCGTGGAGTCCCCGTGGTTTTGGTGTCGCGTTGCGGCGGCGGCCGCGTCGTGGGCGCCTATGGAGGGCGTGGTGGTGGTAAGACTTTGCGGGCGCTAGGAATTATCCCAGCCGGTGACTTGTCGGGGCAAAAAGCGCGAGTGGCCCTGTCTTTCGCGCTGGGAGCGGGCCTCAATGTGGATGAAATCCGCTCCTATTTCGCTCGGGTAGCTGGCAACCGCGAGGGAGTAGGGGCGATTTAGAAGTACGGTGCAACTGTCCCATCTCTGGACTTAGCGAAAAGGAGAAAGGTCAGAATGGAACCCATCGAAAAGACCTATCAGGCGGCCGGCTATGGCCGAGGCAGCATCGGGTTTGGCAAGCGCCCTGCCGTGATCGTAGTTGACTTGCAGAACGCCTTTCTGGATCCCCAGTATCCGTTGGGAAGGAGCGAGTTCATTCAGGCGGCCGCGCGCCACACCGCCACGTTGCTAGATGAGGCCAGGAGCAGCGGTGTGCCCATCTTCTACACGGTTATTAGTCTTCGACCTGACGAAGCCGATCGCTGCCTTTGGAAGGTCGATCTCAGCGCCTGTCGCGAGGGTTGGGGTGCTGAAGTAGCGGATGTGGTCAAACCCGCGCTGGAGGACCACATAATCAAGAAGAAGATGCCTTCCGCCTTCTTCGGAACAGATCTCCTGAGCCAACTGGTCGTACGCAATATCGATACTGTCATTGTTAGCGGCTGCGTCACCAGCGGCTGCGTCCGCGCCTCCATAGTCGATGCCTTTTCCCACGGGTTCCGCACGATCGTCCCGGAAGAGTGCTGCGGCGATCAGTCATTGGAGCAGCACAGAGCTAACCTGTTCGATGTGGGCGCCCGCTACGCCGACGTTTTACCTCTATCCACTGTTCTCGAGCAAATTCGCGCCTTGGTCGTCGCGCCCTAGGGCGCGTTTCTTTTGCGTGTCTATCGGCAGACGCGGCTCAGGTTCCGCCCATTATTGAGATGGTCGCCGGCTGTGGCGGCTGCGAGGAGGATTTAGCTATGCGGTTTCGGGATAAGGTCGTCCTAGTAACAGGTGCGGGGTGCGCCATTGGGATGGGTCGCCAGATCGCTCTCGACTTCGCTCGTGAGGGAGCCAGGGTGGTGGCCAGTGACATCGATGTTCCGGCGGTGGAGGAGACCGTGGCCATGATCGCCCAAGCAGGTGGCGAGGCCATCGCCGTGCCTTGTGACGTTTTCAAGACAGACGATGTGAATAATATGGTTCAGCAGGCCCTGGCGAAGTACGGCGGGGGAATCGACGTGCTGGTGAATAACGCCGGCATAGCCAAGAAACGGGCCTTTGTGGAGATGACCGATGAAGAATGGAACCGCACATTGGGGACAAACCTTGGCGGGGCCTATCGGTGCGCCAGGGCCGTAGTCCCGACGATGATAGATCAGGGCTTCGGCCGGATCGTTTCGATCTCTTCACTGATGGGGTCTTCATGGGGCTGGGTCGACCACGTGCACTACAATGCCGCCAAAGCCGGTATCGAGGGACTGACTAGAGGCCTGGCTATTGAACTGGGCCCGAAAGGGGTCACCGCTAACGCCATCGCACCCGGATTCATCTGGACCGCCCAGTCTACCTCTAAGGACCATTCCTTGGGACCGGAAGGGATGAAGGTTGCCGAAGGCTACATTCCCCTGCGGCGGTACGGCGTACCCTCAGACATATCCGATGTGGTTCTTTTCTTCGCGTCCGACGCAGCTCGGTATATCACGGGCCAGGTCCTGCTGGTTGACGGAGGAGTCACCTTGGGCGATCTTACGCCTGCTTTCGCAGAGCTCAGTTAGCCTTGCTGACGTCAGTCAAATTCGTGGGCGACGTTCAAGTGCAGTCGGCGCGCGGGTGCAGCGCAAGAACCTGAAACCTGACGGTAACAAGATGTTGGAGGTAATGGGGTGAGCTCAAAGGAGGAGGTCGAGGCCATAGCGGCCGAGTGGGTAGGGCGTACCGTGGGTCCAGGAGAACCACTGGAAATCGAATCGGGCGCGGTGCGACGCTACGCTGAAGTGATTCAGGATGAGAACCCACTCTACCGAGATCCAGAGGCGGCGGCCACCTCCATATATGGCGGCATTCCCATGCCTCCCGGCTTCCTCATCACCAGAATGCGTTCTGGTGGCGAGAGGGACTTTCAGATTCCGCTTCCAGTAACGCACCGAGTGAGGGGCGAGGACGCATTCGAGTTCATCCGTCCAGTAGTGGCCGGGGACACGATCACGGCTGAGACTCTGATCTCCGGCATAGAGGCCAAAGAGGGTCGTAGCGGATTCTTCGTCGTGATCAACACGGAGACGACGTATTACAACCAGCGCCACGAGGCGGTCCTTGTCAACCGCGTGCGGGTTATCAAGCGTTAGGGAGGTATTCGCCCACCACGATGGCTCAACGCTTTCTAGACGACATAGCGGTCGGAACGATCCTTGGTCCCATTTCCTTCGGCCCAATTACTACCAGGCAACTGGTGCAATGGTGCGCGGCGGCCGACGACTTCTACGAGATTCACTACGACAAAGAGTTCGCACTGGCTCAGGGATTGCCAGACGTGGTGGTTCATGGTCCTCTGAAGCTGGCCTTGATGGGCCGGCTGCTTATGGACCTGGCCGGGTCCCAGGGTTGGATCAAGCGGATGAATTGCCGCTACCTGGCCTTGGATGTGCCCGGATCGGTATTGAATTGCACCGCAACAGTGACGGCTGTTCGCCTCGAAAGCGGTGAAGTCGATCTCGATCTCGCCCTAGTAAATGAGAAAGAGATTCAAAGTGCGCTCGGCGCGGCTACGGTCCAACTTCCTTGGCGCCAGACCGGTCAATAAAGCGACAGCCAATCAAAATCGTTGCCTATCTGCATTCCGCCTTGGCTTTTAAGCTCTGTCTTCGTTCCCTTTTGGCGTCCCGAGGCCGAAGAAAAATCAATCGATGGAGGTGAGTTTCAATGGCGCAGAAATTGGTGGATCTTACATTGCCGATATCTCGTGACTCGCAGGTTCATCCCCTCTTCCCAAAGGTGATGATATGGGAAGAGACCAGTCACGAGCAATCCGCTAAGGCGCTCAACAGCGGATTCTCCTATGCGGCAAATGTCGTTCAGTTCATCGACCACGCCTCGACGCACGTCGATGCGTTAAGTCATTTCAACCCGGACCCGGCTGCCCCGTCAATTGACGAAATGCCGCCTGACACCTTCTGGGGCGAAGCGGTTTGCATCGACCTTTCATTTGTTCCTGACCACAGCACCTACACACGAGAGACCGTTGAGAAAGGGGAGCGGGAGTCTGGGGTTACCATCAAGCCTGGTGATATTCTGGTCATCCACTCGGCCCACGTTGAAAGGCATCTGGGAAAGCCGGAGTACCTGACGCACTATTCCGGATTCGACGGTCCAACGACCGATTGGCTGCTCACCGAGAGAGGGGTACGGCTAGTCGCGGTTGAGTGCAACAGCGTGGATGTGCCGGGCGTCTGGAGCTTCCCTTCCCACATTGAGTTTCGCAAGGTCGGTAAGACCCACGTCGAAAATCTTTCCAGCACCAGGGAACTTGTGGGGAAGCGCTTCAATTTCTTCGCCCTGCCATTGAAGTTCAAGAAGGGTACGGGCTCTCCCGTCAGGGCCTTTGCCTTGGTGGACGAGTAGGGGGACAAGAGGTTATGGGTTAAGGGTTAAGGGGCTTGCTGCCGAGGTCTGTAGCGCGGGAGCGTGACCCACGCTGGTCACCTCTGTCGCTCTGGGTTGGCTTCGTGTATTACCGCCCTGACCCCTAGCCTCTAACCCTTTACCCCTAGATCCGCTTGGCCGTGACGATCAGGCGCTGGGTGTACACTCCATCGGGGACGCACGTTATCAGGGTCACCTCTTGCACGCCGGTGGAGTTCATAACGTCAATTTGGGTCGGTTCGACAACCTTCTTCTCTACGACCTGATAGACATAGTCTTGGTCGCTTGTTTCGATGACTACTCCGTCTCCGACGTTGATTTCAGGAAGCCTCTTGAACACATCTCCCTCATAAAGACTGCTGATGTGTCCGGATATCACGACGTTGCCCGGTTCTCCGGGGTTCGCCGTCCCGATGTGATGCCCAGCGGCAAACGGAGCCGTGTCCCAGACAAGCTGACCGGACGAGTTGTAGTGGGTGCCCAGCTCGATCACCTTAGTGTCGACTCCAATGCTAGGAATCATTAGCCTGGTAGGGACGGACTTGCGCGCCCCTTTTGGAAGGCTGACCGTTGGAATGGAGATCACCTGACTGGCCGCATCAAGTTCATTGGTGGGCGCAACTGGTGTACCTGCGGGAGCGGGAGCCGCAGGTGGAACCGATTCAGGCGCGGCCGCCGGGGTGGCCGTTGGCTCCATCGGAGGTAGGGTTGAGTCGAGGCTGACAGCCGCCGTCGAAGTGATAGTCGGACTGACCGACGCACTTGGCGTGCTGGCAACCGTGGCCTTGCTTGCGGTCTGGGAGAGCGTGCCCCATTTTCCGACCTGACAGCTCACAGACGCGGCGCCGACCGCCAAGAGAAGCATTGTCAGCACGAAAAACCGTCGGGGACTACTTGAAGTGCTTGGTAGGGTATCCATCCTTCAGCATCCTTGCTATTGCGGAGGATTGTTCGATGAGGCGCTCGCCAAGCCAGGTGGTGACTTGACGGGGCGCCGTGGGTCGAACTTGCCAGGGCTATGATAGAGATCCTGTCCAGTTGGCTTCTACCACCGCCCTGTTTGTCTATTTCGCCCCTCAGCGCCGCCGGTCAATGTACACCGGCTCTGGTTGAGGGTTGAGATAAGCATATTCCTGCAAGGCGCGGCGCCCACGATTCACGGCTGAGAGTTGATCTCTCACCTCGGCCAGCCGAATCTGCAGAGCCTTGCGATTCTCCTCGTCGAAATGAAGCAACTGCTTTAATTTCTCCACTGCAAGCGATTGCTTGCTGGACACCTGGTTTCCCACTGCGCTTAGGTTAGTGTTCGGGTTCCTGGCAGCCTCCAGATCAAGGGAGAGGATAAGCTCGTTTCGACGGTCCAGCAATTGGTTGACCCGGTCCACATCGTCCTCACCGATAGCCTGGCGTTGTGCCTCGGCAAGCCTCAGCAACTCATCGCAGATATGGATCGCCGCGTCCAAGTCCATTTCGTCAGATTCTGTTTTCATCGCCACCCTCTCCCGCTTTCTCAACTCGCCCGGTAATCGCTGGCTGCGCCTATTCGTCGCTTCCAACCGCTAAGCCGAAGCAAAGCTCAAGCGGGCGGCCCCGGCGTTTCGCTCTTCCGATCGCTCTGCACGCGCCGCCCGCGCCGCTTGCTGCCAGGAAGGCAGGAGCTCGCGCAGAAGTTGAGTCACCTCGGCGACGAGCCGGGGATCCTTTTGTATATTGGCTTGCACAAGACGATAGTGCATATACTCATAGAGCGTGAACAGGTTTTGGGCGATCTCGCCGCCGTCGGGGTTCAGACTTCCCATCAGCTCGGCAATAACATCTTGGCCGCGGACAAGGTTCACGTGCGCCTCTTCCGGCTGTCCTGCTTCGAGAGCGGCCGAAGCGCGGCCGAGGAACTTGATCGCGCCCTGGTAGAGCATTACGACCAATTCTCCCCGGTCGGCGGTCTGGGTCTGCATCGTTTTGTACTGCTGGTATCCATCGGTCGGGTACATGCGAGACTCCCTTCTTAGTGGTGCATCCCGGAGGATTCCGTTCCTCAGATGGTCAAGTCTTACCAATTTCCACTGGAGTAGGACGCCAGGGACGTCAATCGACGATCAACTGCTTAGCTGGGCCAGTTGGGCGCTGAGGGAGGAGCTCTGGTTTTGAAGGTTGGATAGAGCCAGCTCCAACGCATTGAATTTCATTCTCAGATTCGCTTCCCTTTGATCAAGGCGGTCCTGCAGCCGCTGAATGGAGCTGTTTATGTCAGCGATCTCGCTGTTCCCTGATTCCTGCGCGACATCGAAGATCCCGCCTGATTTTGTGAGATTGCTAAGATAGTCGGCGATACTTACCCCCACGCCGACGGTCGTGAAGTTGGTCGTCACCGTATCCGTCCCCGCGGCCGGAACACCCTTCGCCGTGAGTGTGACCCCAGGTATCAGGGTTGAATTCGTGCCGCCAGCCAAGATCGTTCCGGTCGTGACCACGGGTGCCCCTCCACCGCTCGGTGTGAAAGTGGCGGTGAGGTTCCCGGAAGCGTCGGAAACGATGGAGTATGAGCCGGAGCTGCGCTTGTTCGGAGTACCAGCCACGCTGGCGATGCTGCCCGTGCCACCGGGCGTCAATGCCGTGGTATTGACTAGTCCCCCGAACACATCCGCTACCGCGGCGGCATTGCTTTGGAGTTTTGCTACCAGCTTGCTCTCGTCCAGAACCAAATTGTCCGTTTGCCCTACCGCGGTGCCAACTTTCCCTGTGGTAATGCCGATATCGGAAAGACTGCGCGCTACGGAACTTAGGCCGACTCCACTTCCGTTCAACAAGCTGGCCATGGTTCTCTCGATGCCCAGGACCGTGGCGTCGCCCATCAGCAGTCCGCCTTCCTTCTTCGTCGCATCGTAGGCTGTCTTGTCGCGAATTAAGCTCATCGCGCTGTTGTACTGGCTGACAAAATCTTTCACCGCTGCGACGGTGCTGGAGGTGTCCTGGTTGACGTTCAGAGTAATCCAGGTAGCGTCGTCGGCCTTCTTGAAGTTCAGCGTCACGCCCGTAACCGCGTCGGTGACGGTGTTAGAAGTCGAGTATCGGTCTACCGCCTCGCCGTTCAGGCGATACACGGCGTTGTTGCCCACGGG
>JAMDCE010000441.1 GCA_023489135.1 Chloroflexota bacterium | reverse complement strand
GCCAAGACGTAAGATGGGGGGGGGGAATATACCTCAGGAGGACGGCGATGCTTTTCGTATGCTGGAATGAGGCGACGTGCACCGGTGCGCGAATCGGTGCTGAAAATCACATCCTGGCCGAGTTGACTGTCACGTGTTGCCCTCACCGCGCGAATGACATCTGCCACCTTTCGCTGTATTCATCCAACAAAGTTGGCGGTCGGCCAAATTGCGGACGTAAACACCTGGGTTCGCCGTGTGCAGCGAAAGCGACGGTCTTATCCAGTGAAGAGCGTTTGTGGGACGAGGATCGCCTGGCGTGCGTTGCTTTTGGAGCTCAGGAGGGGCATTTGTCCAGTCAGCGCGAGACTATGGAGGTCCAGCATTATGGCTCCTAGACTTCAAATCGATGCGGTCATCGAAAGGCGACGGAATGTGTTTTATGTCAGCGATCTCGGACCCTATCTGGACCAGTTCCAGGCCGCCTTCCGCGATCAACTGGATTTCTTTTCCTTCCAGAAGCGAGGGAAGTGGAAGCTCCGCGATAGTCCCGCCAACAGGTTATCCCTCCGCAGCCTGGGAATCAGAGAGTACTACGACGTAACTACTGCCTGCATGGTGCCACTTTAGATCGACCTTGGGTTAATCTTGTCGGAGCGAAGCACAGGCGCACCCTTGCAGACCTCGGACTTAAGCCCTTCCCTCCCTCCCTCTATCGGGGGGCTATTCAGCCTAAGGAACACCAGGGGCCTACCTGCGCGCCCACGTCTACGATTGGCCAGCGGCCGGTCGTACTTCGTTCAGACTTGCTTTGCTCACCGGCCTGTGATAGAATGGACCTCAAAATGAAAGGAGGAGAAGCAATGCGCAAAGTGCTTAAGTGGTTTCTCATCGCCACCGCCGTGATGATCCTTATGCCCTTCGTCGCGATCGGCCTGCTGCTCGCATGGGCTGAGATCGATTATAGGCTGAGCAAGCCTCCAGAGGATGTAGCGTAGGGGCGTATCTTGCTCCGGTGAGATGGATTTGTTTTAGCCTCGCTCCAAGGCTCGAGGTGAGGATAGGGCCCCAGGAGGGCAGCTAAAACGGCTGCTTTTCCAAGGCCCTATCGTCAATCTATGGTTGCCCATATCTCTTGCGCTTGGGTGGTCACAACTGGGATTGAACTTATGAGTAACAAGAAGAAGCGGTCAGTTTCGATGTCGGCTCAGCCTTCCGGTAATCGTTCACGGCGCCGATCATCGAATGCAAGAAAACGTCTGGTATGGCTGGCCGTCCTGGCCGTTGGCCTGGCCCTGCTGGTTGTCCCTAGCGTGGTTGCTGCGCTGGGAAAGTAACTGGTCTTTCCGGGAGATCACCCTTCTGGAGCTTCCTCCCCGATCTGGGCGATGAGCTCAAGTTCGACCGCTGCACCTAGGGGTAAGTCCGCGACTCCCACGGCGAGCCGGCTGTGCTTACCTATTTCGCCTAGCACCTCCGCCAACAACTCGGAGGCGCCATTAAGGACCTTGGGCTGATCCTCGAAACCTGGGGCACTTCGTATGAATCCAGCAACGCGCACGATTCTGGCGATCCGTTCCAAACTTCCTGCTTCGCCCTTTACGACGCTCAACGCATTAAGAGCGCATATTCTAGAGGCTTCATAACCATCCTCAACAGTGAGATCAGCACCCACAGCCCCCCGGTATTTGAGTTCGCCGGCCACCCATGGAAGCTGACCGGAAATAAAAAGAAGATCGTGCACCCGCACCGCCCGAACATAGGCCCCGGCCGGGCTTGGCATTTCGGGCAGCCTCAGCCCGAGCCCAGCAAGCTTCTCTTCCACACTCATTGTCTGCGTCCTTTCGCACATTCCCGGAAATCTGCGCGCTATCAGCGCGTCTTGGCGATTAAGAGAAGGGGACGAAGAGCGGTCAGCAATCAGCCATCACCGGGCGACGACGACCGGATTGAGGGTGAAGAATGGAGGACCAGGAATACGCCCTTGCCCCCTTCTGATAGCTGAAAGCTAATTGCTGACGGCTCTATAGCGGCAAAACAATGCTGTTGCCCTGAGGCACAACTCTGACCTGGATCTGCGGAAACATTCGCTTCACCACTACTTCCACCAGTTTGGGATCGGCCAGGTACTGCTTCCACATGTCCCAGTGCATAGGCACTAGACAGCGCGTTTTCAAGTCGTGTGCAGCTCTCGCTACTTCGTAGGCGCTCATATAGAGGACGGCGTTTAACGGGTTGGTAGCGTAACTGATTAAAGCGAGGTCGATACTCCATTTGACTCCGCACTCGACAAATCCGTCAAAATAGAGAGAGTCTCCTCCATGGAAAATCGTGCCGCCCGGAGTCTCCAAGATGTAGGTTAGAGGTGGAGCGGCCGAGATGGGATCGTACGAGGGCATGGCCGTGATTCTGGTGTCTTTGACCTGAACGGACTGATGGCAGGATAACGGAACCAGTCTTTGGGCCGGATAATCCCAAGATAGAGCTAGATCGATGGAACGCTGAGGTCCAATGAAGAGAGCGTCAGTGTTACGAGACACCGGAACAAGAGTGCCGTTGTGGCAGTGGTCAATGTGCTCGTGTGTCGAGATTACTGCATCGACGTGTCTGATGTCTTCAGCGCTGCCGGGAATAGGGATTGCCCTCGTCCACTCATTGACCATTTCCTCCCAAATGCCAAAGAAGGGATCGATGTAGATCAGGGCTTCAGCAGATTTGACCACAAAGCCGGCCCCACCCAGGGCCCACAAAACCGTCTTTCCGGGATCCACTTTAAGTCTTTCGACTTCGCGGATGAGATTAGGGACGTCGCTCATCGATCCTCTCCTTATTTCAAAGAGTAGTTACACCCGGCTGCCTGCAGCACGGCGTCGACAGGTAACACCGCAACATCGTAATCACAAGACTTAGGCGTCGGTCCAACCGCTGATCTTCGCGATGCCCGTTCCCGCCCTCTCTTACGCCCCAGCTTGGCCTTCGCCAATGCTCCCCTGTGGTCGCTTAGCGTTTTCAAGGTTTTTCTTCAGATTCTTAAGGGATCGCCGGACGTTACCTTCCAGTTCCTCATGAATCATAAGCTTTCCCACCAGTCGGCCAAGAAGAGACGCAGGTGGATCATAGTAGGTAATAAATGTGGCTTCTGTTCCGTTCTCCACGGGCTTGAAAAGCCATTTGCTGGCACCTCTGAACCCCGATATCGTTCGCGCGGACATCCGCTCGTGAGGAACGAATTCAGTAACTTCGAACTCTGAACGAAGCCGCAGCCCCCTGACCATCGTCTCCCAACGGAAGCGCGAGCCGAGTCCGTAGACCCTGGAAGAAACGGGCTCGAATTTCAAAACGTGAGACATGAATTTCCGGGTGTTGCTGTGGGTAGCCACATACTCGAACACCTCTTTCGCAGGAGCTGCAATCTCGATGCTCTTCTCAACCTTGGTCATTTCTCCGGACCGCCTCCTTCGCAAGTATCTCTAAAACTCTGTTCGTATCTCTGATATTGAGACTTCTTCTCCGCGGCCACTTGTCGCAGCCAGGCTGCCTGATCGTTAGTTGGTCCGGGAAAGTAGGAATTTGCCTCCTTCAAAGCTCTCTCGAGAGACCAATCAAAGAACACCAACCTAATTAGCGCAATTACTGTGCCAGTCCGGCTGGCTCCAAGAAGGCAATGAACATGAACCGGCCAATTCCCGCACTGGCTTATGAATTCAAGCAGCGGCCCAACCTGGGAATCAGAAGGCGGCTGTCCGCGAGGTATCGGTAGATGCAGATAGTCCGTGAAACCAAGCGCCCGCAGCTCATCGGCATCCTCGGAGGTTTCTCGAAGATTGATCACGCTCCGGACACCCTGAAGCCGAAGCCAGCGAAAGCCCGCCCGATCCGGTTGTCCAGAACGACTAAGCCTTCCCGGTGAAACCACACTGTAATGGGGAACTTCAATCCCTAGACGAATCGAATGGACGGCGTCACGGAACCTGTTTCCTAGACTGGCAAGGTCGCGGGTGTCTCCTTGTCCGTGGGGCACTGGTAGTTTTCCTTTCACACGCTGAGCATTGTAAGATAGTATACCACACGCTCTTCGCCTTAAAAAGAGGCGATCACCCTCAAGCCTATGTAAAATCAAGTGGAAGTGGTGCCGAAAGGGCTAATCGGCGAGCGATTCCGTCAAATGTAAATGTTACCGGGACCGGGTATTGCTCTTTGAGCAACTTTACAGTAAAATAGCGACCGAATTGCAGGCAAGGGTCAGACAATCTTCGCCTTATGCCTCTTCAAACTGGAGCATTCTGGAAGGTCCCCGTCCGAAAGGAATCGAGCGCTAGGTGCAAGAGGCTCTGAACGACCCGGGCAAGGTCCCTACCTCATCGAAACTCACTTCCTTCTCCCAGGAAACGGTGACCGACGATACCACGCGTCTGAAAGTATTGCTCTCTTCTCGGCGGTCGGCACTTGCAGAACGGATCGCCGGTTACTTATCTGGCTTTTTCGGCCAGAATCCACCCTCCACCCGACAAGCGATCAAGGTCCCGCTGGCGGCGCTGGCGGTAGCCATTCTCCTCCTGATTATTTCGCTCGCTTCCTACGGACGAATCCACGACAATATGATCTATCCAGGAATCAACGTCGGCGGAGTCTCACTGGGCCACATGACCTCCGACCAGGCCCGGGCAAAGCTGGAAGAGCGGCTTCGCGGCTATATGCCAGTCGAGCTCGCTCTTACTTTCAATGGACAGGAATGGCGCCCGACAGCGCAGGACATAGGCCTGCGCGTAGATTTGGGTGAGACTTCGCGCGGAGCCTATTCCATCGGGCGCGATGGTTTCTTCCTGCAAGCAGCAGCGGCGCAGGTTGGCGCTTTTCTGCTGGGGCACAAAGCGCCACTCATTCTCGCCATCGACGATGCAACGCTGGAGAGGTATGTCCAGAGCCTGGCTGACGAGATCGATCAGCCGGTAATCGAAGGTTCTGTCTCCCTAGAAGGGATCGAAGTTCAAGCCACGGCGAGCCAGGAAGGCCGGAAGCTGAACATCTCGGCCACCAAGGAGTCCATCAAGAATCAGATAACCTCGTTGTCTCGTCAGCCTCTGGCGCTGGCGGTCCAAGTCACGCCGCCCCAGATCAAAAACGATGAAATCACCAAAGCCCAAGCCGCTCTTGCCACTTTGGTGGGGAGTCCCCTCACCCTTCGCCACGGCTCGGAGACCTGGCTTCTCGAACCCGAGAAGATCGCCGCAATGACCCTCATAACCGGAACGGGGGCCGAGAAACCTGTCGAGATCTCTTTGAACCAGGCCCAACTCCGGCAGTTTGCCGACGACTTATCCGGCAAGTTAATGCAGGAAGAACGAGATGCCGTCTTGTCCTGGGGAGAAGATGGACTCACCGTCGTGACTCCCAGTAAGGAAGGTCGCGCTCTAGATGTTACGCGCACCGTAGAACTCATCAACCAGCAAGCGCCAACCACGAACCGCGACGTGGCTCTGCCTGTTATGGTCACCAAACCCCGGATACCTTCCGATGATCCAAGCGCGCTGGGGATCAAGGAGCTCATCGGTCAGGGGCAGTCTAGCTTCGCCGGGTCCTCGTGGTCGCGGGCGACCAATATTAGTGTAGCCTCGGGCTACCTCGACGGCGCCGTTATCCCCCCAGGAGAGACTTTCTCCTTCAACAAAGCTATTGGTGAAATCAGTGTCGAGCGAGGCTATGTGGAAGGGCTCACCATCCAGGCCGATCAGACGCTGCCCGGGATCGGCGGAGGAGTCTGCCAGGTTTCCACCACCGTTTTTCGAGCAGCTTTCTGGAGTGGTCTGCCTATCGTCGAGCGAAACCAGCACACCTATCGCGTGGGTTGGTACGAGCAGATGGGCGAGCCAGTGGGGTTCGACGGCGCCATCTACCAGCCCGATCTCGATCTCCGCTTCCAGAATACTACCTCAAGCTACATCCTAGTCCAGGCCGTTGTGGACGGGGCTACCCTGACGGTGAACCTTTACGGCACAAAACCCAACTGGCAGGTTACCCTGGATGGACCCTACATCGGCAGCCGGACTCCGGCTCCACCAGACATCGTCCGCGTCGATCCAAGTCTGCCGCCCGGAACAAGAAACCAGGTGGACTGGGCCGTCAACGGCATCGAGGCAACAATTTACCGGATAGTCGAGCAAAACGGAGAGGAAATCCGCAGAGACACGTTCTACAGCGCCTTCCGCGCCTGGCCGAACATCTACATTGAAGGGCCAAAAGCAGAACCCTCTCCTACGCCGGCCAGCGGCACGCCTGCGCCCAACTCGACTCCCCCATCGTCCAACTCACCGGTTTCCTCCCCTACCACTGCAACAACACCGGCGCAGACCCCAACAACGCCACCGGCCGCGGCAACGCCGGTTCCAACTAGCCCGGAAGGCACCAAGACTCCGTAGCAAAGCGCTCCAAACGTGCGGGCATGTCTCTCCTCTTCGTAGCACCTCTATCAGGCGCGAAACGGAATTGACAGAACATGTTATAGAGTATAAGATGTTTTCCACCCTCTGATCGGACATCCGGTGGAGCGAAGATCGGTGATCAAGGATCAAGAAAGACTCCAAGACATTCTCCAGGGAATAGGCGACGGACTCGCCATAATAGACCTGGACTTTAGAACGGTATGGCAGAACCGCATCTCCCTGGAGATCTTCGGCGATACCCTTGGCAAGATCTGTTATCAAGCCTACAAAAACCGCAATGACATCTGCCCCGACTGTCCCACTTTGAGAGCCTTAGAGACCGGCCAGGCCGCCCGCAGCATCCAACACTCCTTCGACCGAGAGGGTCGGAAGCGCTGGGTGGAATTGAGCACCACGCCGCTGCTCGGCGACGATGGGAAAGTCATCGGCGTGATCGAGGTGACGCACGACATCACGAACCGACGGGCGATGCAAACAAAGATACTTCGGAGGAACCGCGAACTCTCGGCCTTGAACGCCATAGCTGAAACGGCCAGCCAGAGTCTCGATCTCCCCGAAATCCTCGATCATGTGGTGGCTCAAGTCAAAGAGATCATGGGCTTGGATGGAGTGGTCATCCGGCTTCTCAAAGAGCCAACAGGCGATCTTCAAATCAAGGCTTCCAAAGGTCTTTCCAGAGACTATCTCGTATGTCGGTTCAGCATTCCTATCGGCGAGAGTTTCATCGGACAGATCGCTACAAACGGATCACCCGGGGTCGGCGCACTCGCGGATCTACCGGAACCGGCTCGAAGTCACTGCGAACGGGAAGGTATAGTCACCTTCATCGCGGCACCAGTTAAAGCGAAGCATAAGGTGGTGGGTTCCATCTTCTGCTTCAACCGCTCCCCGCGAGATTTCTCAGGAGACGACCTATCCCTTCTACAGGCGATGGGCAATCAGTTGGGCCTGGCCGTTGAAAACGCTCGACTCTACGAACAGATCGATCAGGATCTCCAACTCAAGGTGCTGGAGCTTGGCAAGGCGCTGGAGGAGATGCGACGGGCCCAGGCTCACGCTGAGACGGTGACCCGAGTTTCAGCGGACGGAATAATGGTGGTGAACGCAGACGAGGTTATCACCGGGTTCAATCCGGCGCTGGAGCGCCTTACCGGTTATTCGGCCCTGGAAATGATTGGTCAGCGATGCAAGGCCAAGTTTCGGCTGAAAGATGAGGAGGGAAGCAGGACCTGTGACGCCCTTTGCCCCTTCTCCAACCCTGCTCAACCCGATCAGATCTCCCACGTCGAGGCCCGCCTCTTTACCAAATCAGGAAGAGAGGTCTGGGTGGAGATAAGTCGCGGCCTTTTGCGTTCTGACGACGGCCAAATCGCTGGAGTGGTTCACACCTTTCGAGATTTGACAGAGCGCAAGGAGACCGAGCGCCTAAAAGATGAGTTCCTTACCATTGCCTCACACGAACTTCGAACGCCTATAACCTCGCTTAAGGGCTCGGCCCAGCTAATGCTGAGACGGTTCCGCCTGGCGGGGCAGAAGGGCAACCTCGGGGACCAACCATGTACTATGGATCACTCCAGGGATGTGAAGCAACTGGAGGTTCTCGACGCTCAGGCCGACAGGTTGTCGCAGTTAGTAGGAGAGCTTCTGGATATTTCGCGCCTGCAGGCTGGCGCTCTGGATCTTCATCTGGAGGAAACCGACATCATCCATCTGGCTAAAGAAATAATCGAGCAACTTCAAACCACAACCAGTCACCACCATCTCCGCCTGCGCGCGCCTTCCGAGGCTCTTCGAGCCCGCGTGGATGGGGGAAGGATTGAGCAGGTTCTCACCAATCTCATCGACAACGCCATCAAATACAGCCCGAATGGTGGAGACATTGAAATCATAGTGATGAATGATGGAGACAGGGCCGTCGTCTCGGTGAAGGATTCGGGCATCGGAATTCCACCTCAGGAAACCGGCAAACTTTTCGACCGTTTCTACCGCGGCAAAGGGGAGCTGTTGCGAAAGCGTCCGGGATTGGGTCTGGGCCTCTACTTGAGCCAGGAGATTGTGAAGAGACATCAGGGAACCATCTGGGCCAAGAACAACCAAAATGGCGGAAGCACTTTTTCCTTCTCGCTTCCACTTCGGTAGAGCCGTGGGCCAGGGCAAGGATCAAAAAAGGAGTAGGGGAAGCTCCCCTACTCCTTTGTGGTACCAGAGCTAAAGAAACCTAGCTGGTGGCACCCTCGCTGGGGGGAATGGTGGTGATGGGCGGATTGTTAGGAACGCCCTTCTCGTTCTCATCCAACTGACCCCACAGCAAGACAAACGTGCCATTGCCATCCACGTTGTGGCAGGTGAAGCAGTTTCCACGATAGTTCTCGATGAAGTGAGAGCTTTGCATGTGGGCGGGATGGACGATGTCCCTCAGAGCGAGGGGCGCGCCCGCGCCCAGGCCCGTCCGGTCACCTTTTCCAGGAGCGTGGCAGGTCAGACAGGTCGAGAGCGGCGTGTCGGCCGGTAGCTCAGGATGCTCCCCGCCTCTGGCCTCACTCCTCTCCTTTGCCTCGGCCGCCAGGTTGTATTTGGAGGCCGCATCGTGGCAGCCACCAGGACCGCAGCCTCTTCTGGGAGGCGTCGCCTTGGTCGCGCCCGCCTCGACTGCCGCCGAGATCGCTGTTCCCGCATCAGGAGCCGACCAGCTCACCACTGCTTCCGACTCCAGGGCTTTCGTAGCATCTCGGGAGACCTTGAACACGAAGGGACCATCGCCTGCGCCAGCGGCGAGAGCGTCGTGGTACCAAACGACAGCTCCATCTTCGACCGCAGCGGGATTTTCGCCCTCAGCACCGGCCCAGCTATCGAGCAGGCGAGTGCCCACCGGTAGCTCGCCGACGATCTTGAGACCTTGGACGTCTGCGGTGCCCTTGTTGGCGACGGTGATGGTGAAGGTAGCCGTATCATCTTTGTTCGCTGCTTTCATGGCTACCGAAACGTTGGATGAAACTTGCCCTGTTCCCTGCCCCATGGCAGCGGTCAGAGAAAATGCTCCCGCGGCTAGCGCCACGACGGCACTGGCTGCAAGAAGCAAGAACCGTTTGCTTCGAAACATGTCCCACTCCTCCTTGCT
>JAMDCE010000625.1 GCA_023489135.1 Chloroflexota bacterium | reverse complement strand
GTAGTGGCCGGCGAGCCGAAGATGCAAGGGCAGGCGACATCGCAGTTGCACCCCTCGAAATAGTCTCCGCTTATGCTCCACTTGCTTGGACTCATTGCTAGGCTCCTTCGTTTACTCGCTATCGGCTTTCAGCGATCAGCCATCAGCAAGAAGGTCTCAGGCTACGAGTTAGGGCCTTTGGCTCAGGATACGGAGAATAGGGGTGATTTGCCCCGGTGGGCCTTAAGCCACAACACATGAGTGAGCCACCAGTCCTCAACCAAGAGCTGATCGCTCGAATTGTAGCAGGGTAATGTACGTCTGTGAAGACAGTTCCACTCAGCGCAGGCAGGTGACCGGGGTCATATCTCCGGTCATAGCAATACCGATACGGAAATGTACAATTGATGGTATGAAAGCTGCACAAGCCCAATTTACTACTTCCAGACAATTTGAGGGGAGGAAAGCCATGAACGCAACAGATGTACTGAGGGACGAGCACGAAGGAATCAAAAGGGTTCTGACGGTCCTGGAGAAGGAGACAGGCGCGCTGAAGGCCGGTCGAGAAGTACCGCCAAGGGTCTTCGAGGATATCCTTGAGTTCATCACCGTCTTTGCCGACAGTTGTCATCACGGCAAAGAAGAGACTGCTCTATTTCCCCGTCTAGAGGAGAAGGGCATTCCCCGTGAGGGTGGACCCGTGGGAGTAATGCTTATGGAACACGACGAGGGACGGCAGTACGTACAGACTTTCCGCGAGGGTGTCGCGCTATACAAAGAAGGTAAGCCCGAGGGCAAACAGAAAATAATCGAAGGCGGGATGGGCTACGCCAACCTTCTCCGCGCCCACATTGACAAGGAAAACAACATTCTCTTCAAGCTGGCCGATCGCATCCTACCGCAGCCTGAACAGGCCGAACTAGTGGAGAGATTCGAGCGCATCGAGGCCGAGAAGATAGGCCAGGGTACTCACGAGCGCCTCCATGGCCTGATCGACAAGTTGGAGCAGGAGGTTGGCACGAGGTAAGACCCCTGAATTTCCTCTTCATTTCTCCGCTAGGCCTGCCGATAATAGAGCTATGATGCTCGGCAACGGCGGATGCACCGCGTAGGTCGGGCGCAGCTTTCATCCAGCCGGGACCTTTCAACGGAGGTGACCGAAGTTTGCTCAGAGGGAAATCCTTCGCCGACAGATTTGGCTTGATGGCCCGCTTTTCCATCTTAAGTTTCGTCGCCATCGTCGCCGTCAGCGCCCTTCTGGCCTGGCAAATCTCTCGCCGAATGGAAGATCAGGCTATCCAGGACGCCGCCGACTCCACGGCCAGCTTCGTGGCACCTCAGATAATCAACCACCTCCGCCCCGGTGATTTCCAGACACCGCTGGTGGGCCCCCGCTACGACGACCTCCGGACCTTCATCCAACAGAACATCGTATCCGATCGTGTGGCAGCGCTGAGACTCTGGAGCGTCGACGGCCAAATTATCTACTGCGACGATCAGGCCATGGTAGGACGACGCTTCCCCATCGACGATGCCCACCTCTCATCGGCGCTAAAAGGGCAGATAACTGCAGATATATCCAGTCTAGATGGTCCCGAGAATCTCCCTGAACGACTACGCTACGACAAGCTTCTGGAAGTATATGTCCCCGTACGCTTCTCGGGTCAGGAAAGCGTTGCAGGCGTTTTCGAGATTTATCTAACGTACTCGCCCATCGCCGGGAGCATTCAGGATATACAACGACTCGTTCTGAGTTGGCTCGGCGTGGGCGCTTTAGTGATGTATGTCATGCTCCTGGTAATCGTCAAGGGCGCCTCCAACACCATCATTAGACAGAATAAGAATCTCTTGGCCTTGCATAGCGAGGTGGGAACGGCGTACCAGCGGGTGAAGGAGAGTCACATTTCTACTCTGGAGGCGCTGGCAGCGGCCATAGACGCGCGTGATCCCTACACCTATGGACACAGTCAGAGAGTAACCCATTATGCCCTTTCCCTGGCACAGGAATTGAATTATAGTGGTGTGGACAGCGAGGCGGCCCTGGAAACCCTACGGAGAGCGGGGCTACTGCACGATCTGGGGAAAATAGGCATCGCCGACGCCATCCTTCTCAAACCCGCGAAGCTGACCCAGGAAGAATATGCCGAGATGAAGAGGCATGCCGAAAAGGGCTTTCGAATGCTCCAAAGCGTGCCCTTTCTCCAGGAGGAACTCTCTTTGATCCGGCACCATCACGAGCGATACGATGGCCTGGGCTATCCTAACGGATTGAAAGGAGAAGACATCCCCTTGGGAGCGCGAATACTATGTGTCGCCGATGCCCTGGAGGCTATGACCAGTGACCGGCACTACCGGCAGGCGCTCACCTTGGCCGCGGCTCGTGAACAACTGTTAGAGAACTCAGGCACTCAGTTCTGCCCCGAAGTCGTGCGCATCACCATGAAGCTGCTCGACGACGAACTCGTATCCGGTGAGAAGAGGGCTATCCTTCCAGGAGTTCTTCCAGTTCTGGCGCCGTCGTAATCTCTCCGGCCTACTTTGTTGACAAAGCCCTCGATGCACCTTATTATGAGGATGGTCCTACGGATCGCTTCTTCATCACGCTGGCGACTTTCCCGTTTTCTCATCCCTTGGATCGTCCGTTACTCTCACCGCACCTGGTGTATCGATCCAAAAAGAACGCTTGTGCACAGAAGGAGGTCCGACCATGGCAGGGATCAAGCGCGTGGATCACATTGGCTTCGCCGTGCGAAACCTGGCCTCCACCCTAGCTACCTTAGAGAAACTCTACGGCGGCCGGGTTATCCGGCAGTGCGAGCTTCCCGCCCACGAGTGCGTCGTCGCCTACGTTCTCGTGGGTAGCAGCGTCCTTACCGTGCTGGAGTCAACCACGCCCGACGGCCCCATCGCCAAGTTCATCGAAGAGCGCGGTGAGGGTATCGAACACGTCGCCCTGGAAGTTGACGACCTGGACGCCACGGTGGAAGAACTGGCGGGAAATGGAGTCTCCGTGTTCGGTAAGTCTGACGGCGAACTACGCCGGGACGCGATGGTGGGTCCTGAGAACGCCTTTGGAACTTTCTTCGAGCTCATTCAATGGATGGGTCCTTGCCGCGGCGCCTCTACCGAGGAAAGGATCAAGCTGTACGTAGGGGAATAACTCATATCGGGGTGGCTCGCGAACCGCCCTCAAAACCCCGACACTGAGGGAGGCAAGGCCTGCGTCGCCCTACCGTTTGTCTGATGGATTCAGTTTGGTCCGGCAATCGAGATATCCGGAAGGCCGGACTTACAACGCGTGTTAGACGCGGCCAGTGCGCATCGCCTGCAGCACCTTGTCAGGCGTTATGGGCAATTCGAGAAAAGGCACACCGATGGCATCGTAGATAGCGTTGGCGATAGCGGGCGCGACGTTATTGAGGCCGCTCTCGCCGATGCCTTTCTGGCCATCGATGGCTCCCGGGTCCTGCGTCTCGATGAGGTGAATCTTGTTGAGATCCGGCACGTCGACTGCCGTCGGGAGTTGATAATCGGCGAACGTGGGATTTAGCATAATGCCCTTCTCGTCGTAGATAAGCTTCTCTCCGAAAGTGTAACCCAGTCCCATTGCGTACGCTCCTCGGAGTTGCGACCTCACCAATCCAGGATTAAGGATCCGTCCGGTGTCCTGAGCCACAGCGTAGTCCACAAGGCTGACCCGGCCCGTCTCTGGATCGACGTCGACCACGGCCACGTGGGTCGAGCACGTGTAATTGGCCGAGAAGTTGCCGTAGCCGTTTTCGTCCTTCAAGGTGCTGGGGGCATCGTAGGTGGCGCTCCCAATGATAGCGCTGGGGAGGGTGCCCGCGGGCAGCGATGCCCGGCTAAAGTGGGCGACGGAGGCCACTCGGGAAATGGGGATGGAGTTGTCCGGTGAGCCTTTGACGAAGACGCAGTTGTCGAAGGCCTCCAGATCTTCTTCGGCGGCCTCCAAAAGGTGCGCCGCTACCTTGAACAGTTGCTTCCTCGCCGCGATAGACGCCAGCCTCACGGATGAACCGGCCACCACAGCGGTGCGACTTCCCCAGGTTCCCAACCCGTAGGGAGTAGCCGCGGTGTCACCTTCGATGACAGAAACACGGTCCAGGCTGACACCCAGCTCGTCGCCGCAAATCTGAGCGAAAGCTGTGGCGTGTCCCTGACCGGTATCGGCGGAATCGACCAGAATCGTCACGCTGCCGTCGTCCTCCACCTTGACGATGGCCGATGAGGTGTCCGCGTCGAGGAGAGGCGCCCAGCGAACGCTGCCCCAATGGATCATGTTGGCGAGGCCTATTCCCCGAAACGGCGGCTTGTTCTGACGCATCTTCTGGTAACCGGCCATCTCGGCGGCACTCTCCAGGCATTCGGCGATGGCCAGGGTTTGGAAACAGAGTCCTGTCGCGTTGGTATAGGGTAGGTCGTCCACCTGGACCAGGTTGCGCCGCCGAATCTCCAGCGGGTCGATCTCCAGCTCGCGGGCGGCGATATCCAGCATTACCTCGCGCACGAAGGTGTTCTGGGGGTTGCCAAAGCCCCTGAAGGCGCCAGCGGCCTGCTTGTTGGTGTAGACGGACCAACCGTCGAGCCAGAGATTCTCGATTTTGTAGGGCCCGATAGCCGCGGCCAGGACGAACTTCAGAAGGTGCGGACTAATGGTAGCGAAAGCGCCAGCGTCCACCCAGACTTTCTGGCGCAAGGCCGTGATGGACCCGTCTTTCTTGAAACCCATCTCGCAGTCGATGATCGCCGGATGACGGGACGTGCCGGCCAGGAATTCCTCCTCTCGGGTCAAAGCAAAGCGCACGGGACGGCCAGTGATGATGGCTCCAATCGCGGCCAGGAAGTCGTGGGGGAAAATATCGATTTTGTGGCCAAACCCTCCCCCCATGTAGGGCTGAATGATTCTGACCTTGCTAAAGGGCCTCTTCAGGACGCTGGCGATCTTCGCTCGCATAACGTGGGCGTTCTGGGTGGAGGCCCACATGGTCAGCTTCCCCGTCCCCTCTTCGAAGCTGGCCAGGACCTGATGGGTTTCCATCGGGCAGGCCTGGGTCTTGGGGGTCTCGAACCTTCGCCGCACCACCAGGTCAGCCTCGGCCAGGCCTTTAGCGATATCCCCGGCTCGCACCTTGCCCTCGCCGTTGACGTTCCCTTTGACCCCCTCCAGCCCTTCGTGAATCAAGGTCGCTTCCGGCCTCATTCCCTCCACCGGATCGAGGACCACGGGCAAGGGTTCGTACGTTACTTTGATAAGTTCCAGCGCGTCCTCGGCGATTCCCTCGGTTTCAGCGATCACCGCCGCGACAGCGTCTCCGGCGAAGCGCACCTTCCGGCTAGCCAGCACTTCCTCATCCTGGATGGCCCCTTGACCAAACACGTTGCCGAATCTCTCCATCTCGTTGGCCGTCAAGACGGCAACCACACCGGGCATTACGCTGGCGGCGCTGGCATCGATTCCCAGAATCCTGGCGTGGGCGTGAGGGCTGCGCAAGATCTTCCCGTGAAGTATTCCTGGTAGCCGGACATCGGAAACAAACTGGGCCTGCCCGCTAACCAGGGCCTTGCCGTCAATTCGCGTGACTGGCTGACCGACAAGCTTCGTGTGAGTCGTTGCCATAATGTTTGCCCTCCCTGTTGTGCTGCTTGTCTATTTAGCCAAAACCTGACTGTGGTCTTGTTCTATTCGAAGCAGCAGGGGATAGGGGTTAAGAGTCATGGGCTGTCGGGTACGCTAACCCTTAACCCCTATCCCCCTATGCGTTCGCTCACCGCTTGAATGGCCTGAACGATGGCGGTGTATCCAGTGCAGCGGCAAATGTTGCCAGAAATGGCCCGGCGTATCTGCTCCTCCGTCGGGTGCGGGTTAGCGTCGAGAAGCGCTTTGGCCGTTAGGATCATGCCGGCGGTGCAGAAGCCGCAGTCGACAGCAAAGTTGTCGATGAAAGCCTCCTGCAGGGGATGGCGCTGGCCGCCCGAGGCGAGGCCCTCGATGGTGACGACTTTCTTACCCCTGGCATCCACGGCCAAGACCAGGCAGGAGTTAACGGGTTTACCTTCCAGCATGACCGTGCAGGCGCCACACTCGCCCGTATTGCAGGCGTTTTTCGTTCCGGTCAAGCCCAGGCGTTCCCGAAGGACGTCCAGCAGACTCTCTCTCGCTTCGACGGCCACGTGATGGTCGCGACCGTTGACGTTCAGGGCTATCTCGTGCTTCACGGTCGGTTCCTCCTCTCCTGGTTCAGGCTCCTAGGCTGTCTTCTAGCCATCGCGACAGTCGGACCAAGCTTGCTTGAGGGCCCTAGATAGCGTGACCTTGACCATTTCACGCTTGAAGTCGGCGGGCGCCCGTTTGCTGCTTCTGGGGCAGCAATTCCCAGCGGCGGTGACGGTCGCCCGCTGGATGGCCGCGTCGTCGACGAGTGATCCTTCAATACAAGCTTCTGCCGCGGGCATTCTAACTGGCGTCGGGGCTACCGCTCCAAGAGCGATGCGACACCTCCGGCAGGCCCCATCTTCATTTGCCTGAAGGAAGACGGCTACTCCAACCATCGCCAGATCCAAGGCGTTCCGGCGGCTGTAACGCAGATAGGTGCTCCCCATTCGTCCAGGGCTGCGCGGAATGATGATTTCGGCGAGTAACTCTCCCTCCTCCAGTACGGACTTGCCCGGTCCCACAAAGAACTGTTCCACTGGCACGATGCGCTCGCCCTCCCCTTTAACCAAACGCAGCCGGGCCTCCAGAGCCAAGAGCGGTGGAGCCGTTTCAGCCGAAGGCGCGGCGCGACAGACATTGCCCCCGATGGTGGCCAGATTGCTTACCAGTGGGCTTCCAAACTTAGCGGTCGCTTCGGCCAGCGCCTTGGCATGTTGCCAAACAACGCTGGAACCGCGTAAGTCGCTGACAGTCACCAGAGGGCCAAGCCGAAGAGCCTCGTCGTCGAGGCGGATGAAATCCAGGCCAGGGATGGTCTTCAAATTCACCAGACTATCGACCCGCTCCTTCCCCGCCCGCATCTCTACCACCAGGTCCGTTCCGCCGGCCAAAGGCCTGGCGTTCGGTCCTAGTGTTGCCAGCAAATGGCCTGCTTCGGCGAGGCTGGTGGGCTCGAAGTAGTAGAAGTTCCGCATCCCCGACCTCCTTGATTCGAGCTGAGAGTAGCCAGGAGTGGAAGCCAAGACACTCCAGACCGGTCGAGTAGGCTTAGAAACAGGTCAGTTAACGGCCTGCCACGTGTTGCAGGTTAAGATCAACTTTGCCGAGCGTAGCGTGGGGTTCAGATGCACGATGGGGAAATTATCAAAGTTCACTGCTAGGCGCTACTATATGATAGTCTGTCCCTGGCTGTCAAGAGGTAGGCAAGCAGTCGCTGAGCCATCATACGCCACCTCGTATCCAGCGAAGGGCTTTCCCGCTGTTCCCCGCGACGGTGCCGCCTCTCCGCGGCCCTCTGTCAGTAGGGCAAGCCGACTCAGGGCAAAACCACTCCTATACTCTGGCCGATTCCGGCGACGGACCAATTCTACGCCTGTGGACCCGCTATCCTGCGGCCCAACAACTCCGCGCAAGGTCTCATTTCGTTCATCATATGCTCGAAGGCCTCTAGCGACAGGGATTGGGGACCATCGCAAAGGGCCTCTTCAGGACGGGGATGAACCTCCACCAGCAGCCCATCGGCGCCGACCGCGATGGCTGCTCTGGCCAGGGGAACGATGAGATCGGCCCGACCCGCGGCGTGACTGGGATCCACTATGACCGGCAAATGGGTCTCTTGCTTCGCCACAGCCACTGCGCTCAGGTCAAGGGTATTGCGGGTGAAATCGGAATCATAGCTTCGGATTCCTCGCTCGCAGAGAATGACCTGATCGTTGCCCTGGGCCAGGATGTATTCGGCCGAGAGGAGCCATTCCCTTATAGTGGCCTGGAGGCCTCGCTTGAGAAGAACGGGCTTACCCATACGGGCTACCTCTTCCAGCAGGCTGAAGCAACTCATATTGCGAGAACCAATCTGGAGGACGTCCGCATAGCTCGCCACTTCCTCAACGTCGCGTTCGGCCACTACTTCGGTCACGACGGGAAGGCCGGTGGCCTGCCTCGCCCGCGCCAGCAGCTCGAGCCCAGCTTTACCGAGGCCACGGAAATCGTAGGGAGAGGTCCGAGGTTTGAAGGCTCCGCCGCGCAGCAGCCGGCCGCCCGAGCGGCTAATAGCTGTTGCCGCCTCCAGTAACTGCATCTCATCTTCGACGGCGCAAGGGCCCCCAATGACGATCACCTCCTGGCCGCCTATTGGCACATCACCTACGAAGACCACGGTTCCACCTGGGCGCGCCCCACGGCTGGACAGGCGGTACGGTTTCGAGCTAACTCTGCCACATCGCGCTTCCTCAAGTGAAGTAATCATCTCCCCATCTCCTCTCGCTGGCCTTCTCTGGTAAGCTGATGGCGGGACAAACAAAAACCACGGGGTTCGTTGGGCCCGTGGTCGGCGTCTGTGTATTCAGCTAGAGGGATGGTCACTGGTGAGCCACGGGCTTACAACGTCTGCTGCCCCTGGCTCGCCGCGATTGCTTCAGTCCGCTCGCGACTGGCCAAGGGCACCCCTAAAGTACCACCAAAAGTAGGTAGCCGTGCTGGTAACGACTAGATTTGTGGACCTACCGGTAATACTCATTGCGCTCTGCCATGGCCTCGCGGAACAGATTATCCCACACATCTGATTATCGACCAATATATCACGGACTTTAGCCCCTGTCAATAGGCTGAACGCCAAGTTTAAGCGCATGGCCTCTGAGGGATCGTGGTATAATATGGCCGCTTCAAAGCGAGGCAGTTTCATTCTCAGCGGACCGCGGCTCTTTAGTGCGATCTTCGTGTCTTGCCCTGGCGCTTGATTAACGAAGCGACACACCACCCGGCGGGATCAGGTAGCTGATGAGTCAACTTGAAGGCCGTACGCTAGGACACTACCATCTCCTCGAGGAACTCGGCCGCGGAGGAATGGCGACTGTTTACAAGGCCTACCAGCCTTCCCTGGACCGCCACGTCGCCGTGAAAATCCTTGCGCCCTTCCTGGCAAATCAGCGCGACTTCTTTGAGCGCTTCCGTCGGGAGGCCACAGCCGTCGCTCGCCTCAGCCACCCGAATATTCTCAATGTCTACGATTTTGGCCAGGAAGGTGACCTGGCTTACATCGTAATGGAGTACGTTGTTGGCGGGAACCTGGCCGGCCGTCTTGGTTCGGCCAAGGATCTGGCATTTGCCAGTGTTATCATCGCCCAGATGGCCAGCGCGCTCGACTACGCCCATCGACGTGGCATCATCCACCGCGACATCAAGCCAGCGAACATCTTAATGGCTGAAGACGACTGGGCCATTCTGTCCGATTTCGGCATCGCTAAGATCGTGGAGTCGACGCTGGCGCTCACCCAAACCGGAATGGGCATTGGCACCCCGGAATACATGTCTCCCGAGCAAGGGCAAGGGCTGGCGATCGACCAACGCACCGACATCTACTCCCTCGGCGTGGTGCTCTACGAGATAC
>JAMDCE010000487.1:35987-38165 GCA_023489135.1 Chloroflexota bacterium | reverse complement strand
AAGACCTCTCTCTTGAGGTCTAGTTGCCAACATGGCAGTGTACAAACCCAACTTCGATCTAACCGATAAAGTAGCCATCGTAACCGGCGGAAGCCGCGGGATAGGATTCGGGATCGCCAACGTCCTGGCCGGAGCCGGGGCCAAGATCGTGATCGCCAATCGTAAGATCGAGCAGGGCGAGGCAGCGGCCAAGGAGATCGAAGGCGCCGGAGGCCACGCGGTCGCCATTCAAACCGACGTGACCGTTCCCGAGTCGATCGAAAAGACGACGCAGCAGGTTATCGAACGGTTTGGGCGCATAGACATCCTGGTCAACAACGCCGGGCGGGCAGTGGTGAAGAGTGCGATAGACCACACCCTCGAAGATTGGGACAAGGTGATGAACACCAACCTGCGCGCTGCCTTCCTGTTCTGCCGCGCGGTGGGTCCTCAGATGATCAAACAGGGCAAAGGCAAGGTTATCAGCATCGCCTCCACCGTCTTCGTGTCCGCCACGCCCAACCGGATCGCCTACGTAGTGAGCAAAGCGGGGGTGCCGGCGCTCACCAAGGCACTGGCCGTCGAATGGGCGCCTTATCAGATAAACGTGAACGCCATTGCCCCGGGGTTTGCCGAGACCGACTTGACCAGCGCCTATTTTAGGGAACCTGATAACTTGAAAGACGTTCTTTCCCGGACGCCTCTGGGCCGGATTGCCCGGCCGGCCGATTTCGCCGGGCTGGCCCTGTATCTGGCATCGGAGGCGTCGGATTACGTTACCGGACAGACGATCTTCGTGGACGGTGGCTGGACGGCGGTGTGACCGGCGATGAAAGCCGAAATGAGCATGGAGTATCGAGTCGGCACTTCCGGCTGGCACTACGAACACTGGCGCGGCCGCTTCTACCCGATGGACCTGCCCAAGTCGAAGTGGCTCGAGTACTATGCCCGCCGCTTCGATACGGTGGAGGTAAACAACAGCTTCTATCGACTTCCCAGTGAGAAAGCCTTCCGCAACTGGTACGACCAGAGCCCGGAAGGCTTCATATTCGCCCTCAAGGCCAGCCGGATCATCACTCACTACCGGAAGTTGAAAAACATCCACGAGCCCCTGAGCACCTTCCTGGGGCGCGCGGCGAACCTGAAGGAGAAGCTGGGTCCCGTGTTGTATCAGCTGCCGCCGACCCTCAAACGAGATGACCCTCTGCTGGCTGAGTTCGTATCGGCCTTGCCTGAAGGCGTTCGCCACGTGGTCGAGTTCCGCCACCGCTCCTGGTACGAGGAGCCTGTCTTCGAGATCCTCCGGCGCCGGGGGATCGGATACTGCATCGTGAGCCAGCCGGGTTTCGAATCCCCATTTACCGCGACTGGACGCTTTGCGTACATCCGGTTCCATGGCCGCACGGCACTTTACGCCGGCTCCTACTCGGATTCCGAGCTAGCGCGTTGGGCGCTGAAAATCCAGGCCCTGGAGCGACCTACGGACGAGGTTTTCGCCTACTTTAACAACGATGCCGAGGCAAATGCCGTGTTTAATGCCCAAGAGCTCATTAGAAAGCTGTCGGAGCGTCCGATTGAACGGCGGTAGGCGACTTAGTTAGCAAGGGCGTTCGATGGAACGCCCCTACTAACTAGCCCTTAGTGCAAACCTCTCGAATGTGTACGCCAATCGTACAAAAGGAAGCCCTCTAACCTCCTTCTTGAACGCTTTCCGTACAGAATGACCTTGTTGCCGGGCTTCGGTGCCCTCGCAAGCCGCCGTGGAGGGTTATCTTCGGGGTGGGTGACCGGTGCACCGGCCAAGAGAACCCGGCCCACGGCCCCCCAAGGTCGCCGCGGAGCGAACAATGACGCCATCCTCTCGCGCCGTTTCTCAGATTGACTCGAGGATTTCCGAAAATTCGTCGTGAAAATGGCAAAAACACGGCAAAAAACGGAAAGCTTGGTACGGAACTTGCAATAGGTTATGGTGACGAGGCCCAAGGTAATTGATCCCCAAAGGTCAAGAATTGGTAAAGAAACGAGGCAAGAGGCTCCAGATTACCGTAGGCGCAATCTGTGAAGGAATTGAGGCAAAAAGGTTCCCGGCGCGGCAAGATGGAAGCTGGTATTCAGTCAAGCGTTATCACCTGGCCCGGTATGCGTTGCGCCTTGTGACCGAGAGACTTCAGCAGGGCGATCGCGAGCAGTTCGAGATGC